>CANHUG010000055.1 GCA_947462995.1 Verrucomicrobiales bacterium
CCGCAGCTCCCAATCACTTGATGGTGTACTTGGTCCACTTGCCCCGGCCGTGACGCTTGAAGTGCTTGGGCATCAGCTTCATCGCACGTGGATAAAATACCCCGGAACGCGCCGCCGCTTCCGTCGCAGAAATACCCTCCGAACCACCCGCCGCCACCGCCGCACGCAGCAGCTCCAGCACTTCGCTTTCCTGGAGACGCGGCCCGCGGGATCCCTTGCCGCGCTTCGGACGGCGCGTCTTCTTCGCCACAGTCACCTCTTCCGCAACCTCGGCAACCGCCGCCTTTGGCTTGCGGCCCCGCCGCGGCGCAGCCACAACCGCTTCACCACCAATGGTTGCCTGCAACGCAGCCATCTCGCGCTGCAGATTCTCAAGCTTCTGCAGACGCAGCGCCGAAAGTTGTTTCTCAAGGGACGCGATCTGGGCGTCAATAGACTGGCTCATGATGTAATATTGGTTTACTGTTTCAGGTTTCTGTCAGTGTCGGATCAGCACCAGCATGCAGCGCAAAAATCAGGTGAGGGGATTATCCACAGGTCTCCAAAACCGACAATAGGTGTAAAGCGCCTTTCCTAAAAGAAAACAAATGGAAAAACACACCATTACACCACGCTGAAATCACTCCACTTAGTCGCCCCTTCCGTCAACCTGTCAGCCCGCTGCCCGGATCTCGCCAATAAGCGTTCGCAGCCGGCTCCCTGACCACTGTCCGGAAACCGTCGCATTGTCGATGTAACCATAGTTCAATACACTGCCTAACTGCGCCAGCAGCAGTCGCGAAACCCTCCCGAGCACCCCCATCCCCATCACACTCAGCGGAGGATGCCCCGGCTCCTCCAGCAGCGATGCTAGCACCGCCAGATCCGCCGCCGTCCCAGCCACCGCCGCAAACTTCACAATGTCGGCACCCGCCGCACACGCCACCCCGATCCGCTCCACCAGTTCCTCCCGCGGCGGCGTCCGCTCGAAATCATGCGACGACCCCACCACCAGCACGCCTCGCTCCTTCGCCTCCGCCACCACTCCCGCAAACTCCGCCATACACGCAATCTCAATATCCACCAACGCCGCCACCGGCAGCAACCTCCGGAACATCTCCTCCCTCCGCGCCGTCGTCAGCCCGTTCCGCCCACCCTCCGCAGCAGCACGCACCGTCAGCAGCGCCGGAACCGCCGCCGCAGCCATCACCTCCGCAGCTCGCTCCACCTCATCCGGCCAGCAATCCACCCGGTACTCCACCACATCACACCCCTCAAAGCGCCGCGCCACCTCAGGATCGGCAATCGTCGCGCCATCGGACACACTCCCGACCGTCCAGATGCCCCGGACAAAGCTTGATTTTTCAAGAATCATAGGTTTTGATGACGTCACCCGGTCTATGGGCTGTTTTCCCGCTCCGCAGCCGGTGTCTCAGCCTCGCGCCAGGAACTTCCACTCCCATGCTCGGCCGCAAACAGGAATTCAACCTGAAGCTCAACCAGATTGTCGACAGTGCCCTCCTCGCACTCGCCTTCTGGCTCGCCTACGCCCTGCGCTCCGCCGCCGCACGCTGGTTCGGATGGCTGCCCATCCCGGAAATCGACCGCTTCTACTGGCAGATGATGGTCCTCGTCCCCTTCACCCCGCTCGTCCTCGAAACCCTCGGCTTCTACAGCCACGTCCTCCAGAAATCCCCCCTCCGCTCGTTCTCCCAGGCCGTCAAAGCCCTCGTCATCATGGTGCTCGTCACCTCCGTCATCAGCACCTTCGGCCGCCAGACCGCTGAAAGCCGCGCCGTCCTCCTCATCTTCCCCTTCCTCGCCGTCCCTGCCATCCTCATCCGCGAAGCCATCGCCCGCGTCAGACTCCGCCAACTCGTCCAATCCGGCGTCCTCCGCGAGCGCGTCGTCTTCGCTGGCCCACCCGCAGACGTCGAAAAACTCATCAAGTCCCTGCCCGCAGGCCAAATGGCCGAACTCGAAGTCGTCGCCAAGATCGACATCTCCACCGCCCCACTCGAAGAACTCGTCGTCCTCCTCCACGAGAAAAATGTCGAACGCGTCATCTTCGCCGCAGGCAGAGTCCACCTCAGCCGCATCGAAGAAGCCGTCAATGCCTGCGAACTCGAAGGCGTCGAAGCATGGCTCTGGGCCGGCTTCATCCAGACAAGCATCGCTCGCCCCACCTTCGACGCCATGGGCGGTAAACCCATGCTCGTCTTCCGCTGCACCCCGGAAATCTCATGGGCCCTCTTCGTCAAGGCCCTCATCGACAAGGTCGGAGCTACCATCATGCTCGTCGCCGCCCTCCCTTTCCTCATCTTCGCATGGATCGGCATCCGGCTCTCCTCCCCAGGCCCCGCCATCTTCTCCCAGATGCGCTGCGGCAGACACGGCAAGCCGTTCCGCATGTTCAAATTCCGCACCATGTGCACCGACGCCGAACAGAAAAAGGCGCAGCTCATGCAGCACAACCAGATGAGCGGCCCCGTCTTCAAAGTCGCCCACGACCCGCGCATCTTCCCGTTCGGCCGCTTCCTCCGCAAATACTCCATCGACGAACTCCCACAACTCATCAACATCCTCACCGGTGACATGAGCCTCGTCGGCCCACGCCCACTGCCAGTCGACGAAGTCGCCAACATCGCCGACGCCGCTCACCGCCGCCGCCTCAGCGTCAAACCAGGCCTCACCTGCCTCTGGCAAATCAGCGGCCGTAACGAAATCAAGGAATTCGACCAGTGGGTCGCTCTCGATCTCGAATACATCGACAACTGGTCGCTCTGGCTCGACATCAGAATCCTCCTCCGCACCATCCCCGCAGTCATCATGGGGTCCGGCGCACGCTGATTCCCCTCCTCCCCGCCCATGCCCACCTCAGCCACTTCCCCCCAAACCGCCGTCATCACCGGCGGCGCTGGCTTCCTCGGTTCCCACCTCACCGACCGCCTCCTCAAAGAAGGCATCCGCGTCATCGCCGTCGATAACCTCATCACCGGCTCACTCCAGAACATCGCCCACCTCGCCGGCCACCCGGACCACTCGTTCATCCAGCACGACGTCTCCAACCACATCACCATCGACGGCCCGGTCGATTACGTCTTCCACTTCGCCTCGCCCGCCAGCCCGATCGACTACCTCGAAATGCCGATCCAGACGCTCAAGGTCGGCTCCCTCGGCACCCACAACGCTCTCGGCCTCGCCAAAGCCAAAGGCGCCGTCTTCCTGCTCGCCTCCACTAGCGAAGTCTACGGCGACCCCCTCGTCCATCCCCAGACCGAAGCATACTGGGGCAACGTCAACCCCATCGGCCCTCGCGGCGTCTACGACGAAGCCAAACGCTTCGCCGAAGCCATGACCATGGCCTATCACCGCTTCCATGGCGTCGATACCAAAATCGTCCGCATCTTCAATACCTACGGTCCCCGCATGCGCCTCGATGACGGCCGCGTCGTCCCGGCCTTCAGCAGTCAGGCCTTCCGCGGTGAACCGCTCACCATCCAGGGCGATGGCTCCCAGACACGCAGCTTCACCTACGTCGCCGATCTCATCGAGGGAATCTGGCGCCTCGCCCGCAGTCAGGAACATGAACCGGTCAATATCGGCAACCCTCACGAAATGACCATCCGGCAGTTCGCAGAGGAAATCCTCAAGCTTATCGACACGCCCTCACAGATGGCCTTCACCCCCCTTCCAACCGACGACCCCAAACAGCGCCGCCCTGACATCAGCAAGGCCCGCAGGGTCCTCGACTGGGAACCTCAGGTCGCTTTTCCCGAAGGCATCCGCCAGACCCTGACATATTTCCAGGACACCCTCGGCGACGCCGCACGCTATCCGGTGCGGTCCTGACGGCCACCCCTGCATTAACGGTTGCATAAGACGCAACGTCAGTTCCCATCAACTTCGATGTTGGCAGTTGAGCGGGAAGCGGTTCATTACGGAACCCCGGGTGTTCACCCCCTGAGGCATTCCCCAAATGAAAGTACTCGTCGTCGAAGATAATGAACCGCTCCGCAGATCCATCTCCCAGCGACTCCGCGAATCAGGCTTCGCCGTCGATGAAACCGGGGACGGTCCCGAAGGGCTCTGGCTCGCGACCGAAAACAAATACGCCGTCGCCATCCTCGATCTGATGCTCCCTGGCCTCGACGGCATCGAGCTGCTCCGCAAAATGCGGAAACAAAACGAGGACTCCAGTGTCCTCATCATCACCGCTCGCGATCAGGTCGGTGACCGCGTCGCAGGTCTCGACGCCGGGGCCGATGACTATCTCGTCAAACCCTTCGCCCTCGACGAACTCATGGCTCGGGTCCGCGCCCTCACCCGACGCGCCCACTCCGTCAAAAATCCCGTCCTCAAGGTCGGCGATCTCGAAATCGACACGCGCCGCCGTGCCGCCTCCCGCGGCGGCGAAGCCATCGACCTCACCGCCCGCGAATACGCCCTCCTCGAACTCCTCGCCCTTCGCGCCGGCGAAGTCGTCTCACGCGCCGAAATCTGGGAGCAACTCTACGACTTCAATCAGGACCCGGAGAGCAACGTCGTCGACGTCTTCGTCGCCTACCTGCGCCGGAAAATCGAACGCGAGGGCAAACCCAAACTCATCCACACCCGCCGCGGCATGGGTTACATTCTCGAAGAACGCGCCGAAGCCTGACCGCCACGTCAGCCCACCGCTCCCGCATGCGCCGCTCGTAGCTGCGCCTGCCACTTCTCAAGGAACCCCGCCCGGGCCGCCGCCGCTTTCAATTGCGGACCACAGGCCTCCCCGGAACGCATCGTCTCGTCCAGCGCAGGCAGCGATCGCTCCAGCTCCCCCATCGCGTCGTTCACCGCAGCCAGCGCCGCCATCACCGCATCCGCAGCCACCGTCTCGTCCGCCATCAGCATCGCACGCGCCAACGCCGACACCACCCCCGCACGGCGGCTCTGCACCGTCTTCGCTTTCTCCAGCGCCGCTCCCACCGCTCCAAACAACTCCATAAACGCCCCATCCATCGCCGCTCCCGCATGCGATGCCGCCAGTTCCGGATAACGGACCTGCAACAGCACCCTCAACCGCTGCGGGGTCGAACTCAGACTGCGCTGCGCCTCGTTCAGGGTCGCAAATAACACCGTCCGCGCCGCCCGATCTTCCGCATCAGCGCCGTGATCCGGATGCACCGCCGCAGCTCGCTCCTGAAACACCTGCCTCACCACCGCAGCATCCAGCGCAGCCGACGGCTCCAGCCCGAGCAGCGAAAACGGATCCGTCGTCATTCCCATAACAACCGCAACGCCACCCCTCACGCGGCAAAACTCTCACCGCACGAGCACGTCACCACCGCATTCGGATTGCTCACCTTGAAACCGCCGCTCTGCAGGTCATCGCTGAAATCCAGCTCCGAACCCGTCACAAACAGCGCACTCTTCGGATCAATCACCACCCGCACTCCCGCCGATTCCACCATGATGTCCCGGTCCGCCGGCCCATCGACCAGATCCATCTTGTACTGAAGCCCGGAACATCCTCCGCCCACCACCGCCACCCGTAGCCCTCCCTGCTCCTCGCGCCCCTGCTTCTTCAGCAGCGAAAGCAGCCGTGCAGACGCCCCAGGCAGCACCCGGATCAGCTTTTCATTGCCGACACGAAACCTGACAGCAGGCGCAGAAGGAGTGGAGACAGTGGTCATCGCTGGGCTACAGGAACGCCCCGACCTTTCGCCGGGATGCGGAATCAGTCGTTCGACGTCACCTTCACGTTGTCAACATACACCGGTTGCTTGCCTTGCAGCGCAAACCCGAACAACCCCGGCGATCCCTGACGGTGCGCATGGCTGTGCGGCACCTCGATCGTCCACTTGTCAGGCTCAGGCTCTCCCTTCACCCACGCCTTGCCCCGAATCACCCCGCTCCCGTCTTCCTTCACATCCACCCGAGTCTTCAGCGTGTACCACTGCTTCGCCGCAATCGTGAACGGTGCCGCCACCTTCAATCGCTCCTGGTTGGAACTCACCTCGATCTCGTTGCTGTTGCCCTTCAGCGTGATCAGATACCGCTGATTGATCACCCCAACCTCGCTCTTCATCCGGCGGTTCCCATCAGTCATCACGTCCGCCTGCATCGTGTAATTCTTCATCTCAGGACTGCCGATGAACGTCATCGCTCGCTGGAAGAACACCGGCGACAATGTCTTCACCAGCACTTTGCCGCCGTCCATGTCCCGGACTTCCCACTTAAAACGCCCACCAATCCACGGCAGCGGTGGATACGCAAACTTCGTGCCCGCCGCCGCTTCCTCAGCCGTCGCCGCCACCGGTGCTGGTGCAGCCCCCGCCGGTGCCGCCGGAGGCGCCACCAACGGCTTCACCGTCGTGCCATCCGCAAGCGTCACCTGGTTGATCTCGAACTTCTCGAAATCCTGCGCGAATGGAATGTCAGGCATCACCCGCCCGCGCACAATCCCGAAGGCACTCCCAGCCGTTCCCTTGAACGCTCCCGCACTCGTCTTCGCCTGCGCTCCCGCAGCCAGCTCGCCCTTCTCATTGAACGCCGCATCCAGCGTCGCACGGACTTTCGCCGTCGGAGGAATGAAACTCTCCCACTTCGCATCCGTCACCGGCCCCACAGGATAGCCTTTCGCATCAATCGAACGCACGCTGAACCCCTGACTCTTGCCAGGATACAGAATCACTTCCTGCGGCATCGCCTGAAGCGACGCCACCGGCCCAACCTGGGTCTTCGGCAACCGGAACCAGTCACCCTTGCCAGTCACATCCGTCCCAAGCTCAAAACAGTACAGATGCTTCGTCGTCGTCACATACAGCTTCCCGTTCGCCACCGCCGGCGCGCCAAACGCAAACCCCTCCAGCTTGATCCGGTGCAGAATCTCACCCTTCTCCTTCGTCGGCTTGATCACATAAAGCAGGCCATCCTCGCTCGCCGTGTCGTTCAGAATCGGCACATACAGCAATCCATCCACCCACGTCGGCGACGAATGCAGGTTGCCCGGCCCGAGCTTCACACTCCACAGCTCTTTCCCTTCCTTCGGATCCACCGCGTAAAGAACCCCAGACGTGACAATCTGGAACACCATCCCGTCAGCATACGACGGCGTACTCGTTTCCGCCGAGTACGGGAAACGCCACGCCTCTGCCTTCGCATCCAGCACCGGCACCGGATCCTCAGGCGGCCCCGGCGGCAGCGCCTTGTCAGGAATCCGCACCGCTGCAAGCCGACCAGTCTCAGTGCTATCAAGATTCTCCTTGTCGTGCGCGGAAATCAGCAACCCGTCCACCAGCAGCGCCGATGAGTTGATCCCCCCCTTCCCACCCGTCCAGCGCCAGAGCGGCTTCCCCGTCAGCGCATTGATCGCCACATAGTGCGCACAACCCGTCGTCGCATACATCACCGGCACGCCGTCCCTCATCTCAATGATCCCCGTGCTGAACGACGAATCATTAGGCTGCACCCCCGGCGTCGACGCCCACACCAACGCGCCCGTCTCCTTCTGGAACGCATAAAACCGATCGCGCGCCGGGCCGTCACCACCCCAGTTCGCCGTAATCCCCCGCACAATCACAAGATCACCCACAATCACCGGCGCTCCCGTCCGACCATTCGGAAAACTCAATCGGCCATACGCCTCCATCATGCTGATCCGGAACTTCACGTTCCCATCCGGATCAAAACACAGAAACTCCCCAGGCGTCGTCAGCAAATAAATCAGCCCCGTATCCTGATCAATCGTCGGCGCCCCGATCGCATACCGCGTGTAGGCATTGTCAGACAGAAAATCCGCAAACGTCTTCTCCCAAAGCAGCTTCCCCGTCTTCTCATCAAGACAGGTCATCGTCTCCACCAGCTCGCTGCCTTCACCGTGATAGCCGAACAGATAAATCCGGCCATTCGCCACCACCGGCTCACCGCGACTCGCAATGTCGTACGTCCACAGCGGCTTCCCGCTGAACGTGTACTTCCCATACTTCTCCGCACTCCGCCCATCCTGCGTCGGCCCGCGCCACGAATACCAATTGTCAGCAGCAGCTGGAAGCAGACCGAGCCCAAGGACAGCAGCAAACGGCAGGAAAGAACGGACAGGAAGTGACTTCATGGAGGTGCGCAAAGTTGAGAAAAATACCGTCCCCAAAACGGCATCCGAATGCCCCCGCTTGCAAGCATGAATCAGCCTTCAGCTCCGCCGCGGATGCGTCGCCACCCCAGTTCGAATCCCCCTCAGCAAATGAAAAAAACGGCATCCAGACCACCGCCCGGATGCCGTTTTCAATCAGTCTTGACCCTCCCAATCAGCCCCCCGGAACAATAATCTGATCACCATCCTGCAGAAAAGGATTGTTCGAACCATCGGCTCTGATCGACCGCATGTCGTACTTCGTCTCCCGATTGCCACGGACCAGCTTGATCTCCTTCTGTCTGGCGAACTCCGTGAACCCTCCAGCTCGGGTGATCGCCTGAAACAGGCGCATGTTCTCGCGCAGCGGCACTTCACCCGGCTGACGGACCGATCCTCCGACGTTGACCACGTGCGGCACGTACGTCGTCGGATTCTGCATGTTCACGATGATCGTCGGATTGGTGTAAATCTCGGCCGCCTTATATGCCGCTTCGATCTTCCGGCTCAGCTGGCTCGTCGAAATCCCGACGGCAGCAATTTCCTGGTTGAGGTGGGGCACCTTGATCGTGCCACTCTCCGAAATCGTATAGTTTCCCCCGAACGCCGCAGCATCCTCCTGCGGGGCCTTCAGTTCAATCTGAACAGGATCTCCCGCCTTCAGCGTGGAAGATTGAGCCATCGCCATCGGCATGGCAAACATCGTGACCAAGGCCATCAGGCAGTGAATGATCGTCTTCATAATGCGCTAGGTTGAATTGGCTGTTTCGTTGTCAGATTAATAATCCTCGTTGTCCCCGCGGCCAGCACCAGCCTTCGCTGGCGCAGGACGCTGCGGCGCTCCACCCGCCGGCGCCGCCTGACGCGGCTTGCGGGCCTCCGCATTCGTCGGCGAGTAATACGTGTAGTAGCTCGTGTAGTACTGATACTGGCTGTCGCTCCGGACATCGACGTTGTTGAGCACCACACCCAGCAGGTTCCCACCAACATTCTCAATCGCCTGCTTCACCCGCAGCAGCATGCTCCGCGGCAGCTTCCGGTGCTGGATCACAATGATCGTCAGGTCAACTTCCGATGCCAGCACCGAAGCGTCAGACACCCCGAGAATCGGCGGCGAGTCAATCAGCACCAAGTCGAAACGGTTCTTCACATCCGCAATCAGCTCAGACATCCGCCGGCTGTTCAGAATCCCCGCCGCATCCGCAGGAAGAATCCCCGATGGCATGAAGTACAGATTCTCAATCGGCGTCTGCAAAATCACGTCCTCCAGCATCAGCGCCGTCGTCAGATAGTTCGTCAGACCCACCGAGTTGTTGATGTCGAAGAACGTGTGCAGCTTCGGACGACGAAGGTCACCGTCAATCATCAGCGTGTTGTATCCGCCCTGCGCACAAATATACGCAAGGTTCACCAGCGTCGTCGACTTCCCTTCACCCGCACCACCCGAAACAATAGTGATCGCATTCGCATCCGCACTGCGTCGGTTGAACTCAATGTTCGTCCGCAGAATCCGGTACGCTTCCGCATCCGGACTCAACCCGCTCTGCTTGTGCAGCACTCCCACATCCTTCGGAATCACCGCCAGAACTGGAACCCCAAGGTACCGCTCCACGTCATCCAGCGACTTCACACTCGTATCAAGGTACTCAAGGAAGAACGCCAGCAGCAGCCCCAGCACCAACCCAAGCCCAGCCCCAATCGAGAAGAGCAGCATCACATTCGGCTTCGATGGACGCGGCTCCGGCGTCGCCACCTGCAGCACCTCAATCGGCTTCCGCGGCACTTCCTTATCCACTGCCGTCTTCATCGAGTGCTCCTTCACCTGCTGCAGCAACTGGCGCTGCATCTCAAACTTAGTCTTCTCCGTCGCGTACTCACTCTGCTTCGCCCGGTCCTCCACGGTACTCAGCTTCTTCGTGTCCGTCAGCTCCTGGCCCTTCGCAAGCGTCTGCTCCGCCTGGCTGATCTGCACCTTGAGGCTGTCCTTGAATCCAGACACCGCAATCTCAAGCGTCTCGCGGGTCTTCACAATCGACTCCCGCAACCCCCGGATCCTCGGATGGTTCTTCCCAAACCCGCTGTTCAGCAGCCGGGATTCCTCAATCACCGACTTCTGATACTCAGGATACAGCGCCTTGATCGTGTCGTTCTGAACGTCCAACGACGCCGCATTCGCAATCAACTTATCGCCTTCCAGCTCCATCAGGCTTTCCAACTGCGACTTCAACCGGATCACCTGCTGCTCAAGAACCCCCTGACTCCGCAGGCTGTCGGAATACTCCTCAGGCTTCGTCGTCACCACCGGAGTGAACCCTCCCCCGCCCTGATAACTGTTATCCACAATCCCGTGCTTGCGCGCCACTTCGTTCATCACAATCCGCGCCGCTTCCAGATCGTTCTCCGACGACTTGATCTTCGCATCCAGCGTCTGCGTCAGCCGCCTGATCCGCTCAGCCTCGATCTCCTGCCGCTGCGCATCATACGCCTCCCGCACCTCGTTCGCAATCGCCGCAGCCTCGTCCCGCCTCACACTCGACACAATCACCGTCATGATCTCCGTCCCCCGCTCCGTCTCCGTCTCGATCATCCGCTCCAGCTTCGTCAGCGCCTCATCAAATGTCAGCCCCCACGTCTGATCCAGATTCAGCTTCTTGATCACAAGACTCAGCGTCTCATGCGCCGTCACCGTCTTGAATTCCGTCTCCAGCCAGTTGCCAGAATACGCACTCCGGTTGCTGATCTCATTCGTCTGGAACGGATCAATCGCCGAACTCAGCAACACCCGGAACCTCGTCGTGCTCTGGTACTTCTTGTCCAGCAGCGCAATGATCACCAGCGATGCCAGCGCAATCAGAAAAAACGTCAGAAGGATGACACCCCAGCGGTTCCGGATGACCTGCCAGTAATCAAGGGCGTGCATCTTAGATTCGTTAAGCTGCTCTCTCATGGTCGTGAGTATAGTGAAAGGTGGCGGGACGGCAAGAAGTTCTCTGGCTGTTTAAGCCCGGAGAAACAAACCCCCACAGCATCATCAAGATACTGTGAGGGCCTGAGTCTGACAGATAATGTACTAAGCGACTGTTAAATCAGAAGCGCGCACCGATCCCAGCCGTAAACATGTGCCGGTCAAAATCACGGAATTCATTGCCGCTGTTGCTGACCGTCAGCGAGTAACCCGCGTTGACCGTCACATTGCGGTAAAGATTGTAATTCGCACCAAGACTGAAAGCGAACACGTCCTCGTCAAAATCAGATCCAGAAACCGGAGACCCTTCGAAAATGTCGTGAATGTAGTGCAGTCCAGTGTTCGCGCTCAGGCGGGCCGTGAACTGATGGTTCGCCGTCAGACCAGTGCGATAGCTGTAACGATCCCCGAACCCGCTGATATCGGTGCTCTCCATACCAATCCGCGTGTACCAGCGGACCGCTGTCTTGCGAGAAACAGAGTGAGCCAGCGATCCCTCAAAATATGGCATCGTGTCCGACCCGAAATTCTCGCGATCACGGAACTCAGCACCCACCCGGAAACTCCCCGTCGTGCGTGGCGCAAACTTGTGATCCAAACCAACAAGCAAGTAGTTCGACGTGAAATCGCCAATCCCATTGTCGTAATCGGCAAACTGCAGGCGGTAAGTGAGCGCCAGCGTGTCAACCCGGCTCCAAGCATACCGGAACTCATTCGCAAACGTGCTCGAAATCATGTCCTCGCCCTGAAGATCGTCCGATTCGTAGGAAACCCCAAACAGCGTGTAGCTCGTCACCGTCGAAAACCGACGCGTCCACATATAAGTCGCCGCAAAGCTCTCGGTACCGTAGAAATAATTCTGATTCCGCCGGGCCACCGTCGCACCAATCCCGTAATTCGGCTCCACTTCGTACGCGAGGTACGCCGAATTGCTCAGCGTCAGACGCGGGCTGTACTGGTGACGCCAGTTGAAGCTGCCACGCACGTTGTGAATGTAGTCATTCTGGTTCGGCGGCGCGTCGACATAATACAGTGGCGAGTACACCAGCCCGAAGTTGTAAGCCGTACGGCGGTCGCCAGTGTTGTAATCAACCCCGACATTCGCCCCGAAATACGTGCTGCCATTCTTATCGAAAGACGAGGAATTCGGATTGCTGTCATACCCCGCGGAAAGACCCACAGTAACCGCAAGCGGCAAACTCCGGTCGAAATCATCAAGCCGGCCAATGTTCAGGAGGCCTTGCGCGGACGCTTGGGAGGCGCATCCAATCACGGCCGCGGCGGTCAGGAGACTCAGTTGTTTCTTCATGCAGTGAAAAATGAAAGCTTTTTCGGGATATCTAGGCTCCAAGTATTGCCGTGAATCGTTGGCGTGGCAACATTTTTTCTCCCGCAAATTGTCCGCGCCTCGGAAACCGCACCGATCCACACCCGCCAACCCCAAAACCAAACTCGAAAACCACGCCTGATCGGCTAATCTGGCTGCTGGCCTCAAATGGAGCGGGCAGCGGGAATCGAACCCGCATGGCCAGCTTGGAAGGCTGGAACTTTACCATTAAGCTATGCCCGCATCAGGTAAGCTCCAGCCCTTCCGCATCGCCCCGCAGCGCGCAACAGGAAACTTGAGGCCCCCGCACCGAATCCTTCAACTGCAATCACCCCTCCCCTCGGGTTTTCCCCTGGAAATACCCCAGACGAAGCCGATGAAAACCACCACCATGGCATTCTCTGAGCTCTTCGAGCAACGGTTGGCTCGCCCGTCTCCCCGCCAGCGGCAACTCGCCGCCCTCCTCGAACCAAAATCCCCGGCCGCCCTCGAACAGATGGCCCAGGACGCCGCAAGGATCACCCGCCAGCACTTCGGGCGCACCATGCGCCTCTTCGCACCACTCTACCTCTCCAACGAGTGCGTCAATAACTGCGCCTACTGCGGCTTCTCCCGCGACAACCCGATCTTCCGCGTCACCCTCAGCATCCCTCAGGTCGTCCGCGAAGCCGAACACCTCCTCTCCCTCGGCTTCCGCCACATCCTCCTCGTCGCCGGCGAACACCCCAAATTCGTCAGCGACGGCTACCTCGAAGCCTGCCTCGCCGCCCTCCGCGAAAAAGTCCCCACCCTCGCCATCGAGGTCGGCCCCATGGAAACCCCCGAATACGCCCGGATGGTCCAAAGCGGAGCCGAAGGCCTCGTCGTCTACCAGGAAACCTACTGCCGCCAAGCCTACGCCGCCTACCACACCGCAGGCCCCAAAAAAGACTTCGACTGGCGCCTCGATTGCCCGGAACGCGGCTACGCCGGCGGTTTCCGCCGTCTCGGCCTCGGCGCCCTCTTCGGCCTCGCCGACTGGCAGCAGGAAGCCCTCAGCCTCGGCGCTCACCTCGAACACCTCGAATCCCATTGCTGGAAAGCCGCCTGCACCGTCGCCTTCCCTCGCCTCCGCCCAGCCGCCGGCGGCTTCAAACCCCAGTACTGGCTCGATGACCGCACCTTCGTCCAGCTCGTCTGCGCCTTCCGCATCTGCTTCCCTCACACCGGCATCGTCCTCAGCACCCGCGAACCAGCCGCCCTCCGCGACGCCCTTCTCCCCCTCGGCATCACCACCATGAGCGCCGGAAGCCACACCGAACCCGGCGGCTACACCGGCCAGGGACGCGATGACCTCCACCTCACCGTCAAAGGCCGCCGCGTCGAACTCGCACAGCGCACCAGCGACGACTCCGCTACCGGTCAATTCGACATCGCCGACCACCGCTCCCCCGCGGAAATCGCCACGCTCCTGCGCAACCGCGGCTTCGATCCAGTCTGGAAAGACTGGGACCCAGCAATCCTCGCAAGCGCCTGACCGCTCCCGCCCTCAGCGCCCGGAATCCACCACCGGCAGCGCCTCACAGTGAGCCTTCAACCCACCAAGCCCTTCCGCCACCAACTGACGGACCGACGAACGCACCAGCAACCCGAAATACCGCCGCGAAAGGTTCCGACACGCCCCTGACGTCAGTCGACACCTCACCTCCGTCCCCCCATTCGCCGTCCCCGTCAGCGTCACACTGCACCCGGCATCCCCAGTCTCCCCGAAATCGCACGCCACCATCAGCGCCTGCGGCGGAACCGCTCCCGTCACCTTGATCCGCCCGGTCCCCTGCGACCGGCTGCTCCATGTCATCATCTGCCCAGCCGGGGGAATCGCCCCAGCCGGCGTCGTGTACTTCGTCTCAACCAGCGTGTCCCCCCGGAACCACGGCCCCCACGCTTCCCACTTGGGCAACTCCGCAATCTGCCCCCACACCACTCCCGGTGGCGCCGCAATCTCCACGGTCTCCTCCACCTCAATCGTATCAGGCAGAAAAAATGCGCCGAATACCGTCACCACCGCAGCAGCACAGGCAAACAGAAAAAGCCGTCGGACAAGCATCGGGGCAGGCCTCATATCCTCCCTCCTACCCCACCCGCCCGCCCTTCGCGAGCACTTCCTGCCCCTCTCGAAACGGTTCGGGGAGGCAGAGCTTTCGCCCCACCTCCCCAGGTCCCTGTATTACCCTGATTCTCGCAGCAATCCGGTCTCTATTTCAAAACCCGCCCCGGTTGGTTGCCCGACACCCGCTGCTCACCAGTTTACATGAACATTGATTCATGATGCCGCAACGGCAATCGCTACCCTCAATTGGGTTGGCTCACTGCGTCACGCTCAATAGCCGCAGCGCCTCGTCCACCGTCAGCCGCCCATGCGGAATCTCAAATCCAAGGGTGTCGCCCGACGCCTTCCAGCCATTCCCATCACAATCCACATACACCGGATTGTGCCACGCCATCGGCTTTAGCACA
>CANHUG010000056.1 GCA_947462995.1 Verrucomicrobiales bacterium
GCCCCCGATAATCCCCGCTCGATAGTGCATCACCCGCAACCCCATCCCCGTTCCCCCAGCCGCTCCCTCCTGAAACCCCCGGCCATTGTCCTCAACCGCCAGCACCAGCCGGTCCCCCTCCAGCCGCAGCACAATCACAATCTCCGTCGCACGCCCGTGCTTCACCGCATTCGCCACCGCCTCCTGCGCAATCCGGTACAGGTGAATCGCCGCATCGTCCGGCGGCACCGGCGCCGGTACCCCCGTCTCACACCGGCAACGCACCCCCCTCATGTGACGCGTCGTGCTCTCCGCCAGATCCTCCAGCGCCACCGCCAGCCCTTTGCTCTGCAAAAGCACCGGCGATAACCCACGCGCCAGATCCCGCGTGTGCCCGATCGCCTCACGAATCAATCGCGTGATCTCCTCCATGTCCTCAGCCTCAGGTGCCCCACGCTCCGCCAGCCGCTGCACCAGCACGTGACTCATGAACTCAATCCCCGTCAGATGCTGCCCCAGCCCGTCATGCAGATCATGCCCGAACCGACTCTGCTCCCCCTCAGCCACATTCAAAACATCCGCCTCCAGCCGCTTCGTCTCCGTCACATCAATCCCGCTCAGAATCACATACGCCACCTCCCCAGCCGCCCCCGCCATCGACGTCGTCGACCACGATATCACCCGCCGCTCCCCACCCCTCGTCACAATCGCCCCCTCATGCGCACTCGGCGGCGCCCCCGCCGCCAGCCGCCGGAAAATCCGCCGCTCCAACATCTGCTCGTCCCGCGGCACAAACAATTCCCACGGACAATGCCCCGCCGCCTCCCCCGCCGTCAGCCCAGTCACCGCCTCCGCCGCTGGATTGAACCGCACAATCCTCCCCTCCGCATCCAGCACAATAATCACCGCACCCGCCCCATTCAGCAGCGCATGATTAAACGCATTCTCACGCCTCAACGCATCCTCCGTCCGCCGCCGCTCCAACCCATCCGCAATGATCGCCGCCACAATCTTCAGCAGCGAAATCGCATCCTCCGTCCACTGCATCTCCAGCCGCACCGAATCCAGCCCGATAAAACCCACCAACTCTCCACCCACCGCCATCGGCACAAAAATCACCGACTTGATCCCCTGCCGCCGGAACGTCGCCTGATCCACCGCCGCCTCAGGACCTAACGTATCCACCGAATACACCGCAATCCCGTCCAGCCGACGCAACCGCATCGCCGCCCACGGAATATGATGATCAATCACCACATTCCTCATCCCCAGCCATCCAGGTTCCCGCCCGTCCGATGACCACCGGTGCGTGTGATCCATCAAACGCCCCCCGCTGTGCACCCGGCACACATGACAGTTGTCCACCCCGATGAACTCCCCCATCTGCCGCAGCGCATCCGCAATCCCATCATCCAGATCCTCGCTCCGCAGCCTCACAAACTGACTCGAGATCCGCGACACCAGCGCCTCGAACTCCACCCGCTGCTGCAGCGCACTCTCCGCACGCCGGATCTTCCGCGTCACCGGCCCCATCTGCATCGACGCCGCCTCGTCCATCAGCGGCCGCCCCGGCAGCACCTGATGCACAATCCGCAACTCTCCCTCATCGTGTGTTCCTGATCCCGACATTCCACAGCTTCACCTCCGCCGCTCCCCCCCGGCAAGAACAGAATCATCCCCATCACCCCGCCCGCGTCCCCCGCGGTCTCCCCCGACCCGCCCCTCCCGCACCCTTCACCCGCCCAGCCCCGCCCCTCTTCCCGCCCAACCGCACCCGCGGCTTCCCCATCACCAACGCTCCAAACATCACCGTCGCCAGCACCGCTCGCCCCACCGCAGCCACCACCCCCACACTCCGCCCCACCGCCCCAACCTCTCCCTCCACCCGCGCTCCCACCATCGCCGCCACCGCTTCCAGCATCACCGCCGATCCCGCCACCACCACCAGATGACCCGCTAACGCCCCGACACCGCCCGCCCGCAGCTCCACCCACCGCCGCACCATCATCACCACCGCCGCCAATCCCCACACCCCAGCCGCCCACCACAACGGCAGCACCGCCTCAGCCACCACCACCCCAGCCGCCGTCACCCACGCCACCCGGTCCCGCCCCGCCCCGACCACCGCAGGCTGCCACCCAGCCACTCCACCCACAGGCACCATCGCCACAAACTCCGCCCGCCAGCGCTCCGCCACCACCACCATAGCCAATCCCTGCCACGGCGCACTCAATACCCCTAACCCCATCCCCAGCCAGCCCCCTCCATCCTGCCACCACAACCCGACCACCATCGCCACCACCCCCACCACCATCATCCCCAGCCACAATCCCTCATGCCGCTCCGGCACCAGCGCACCCATCCCCGCCCTCACCCCCGGCCATCCCACCACCCACATCCCTAACAACAAAACTCCCGCCAGCTTCCCGCTCACCACCCACGTCAACGCATGACACGCCGTCTCCACCGCCCCACCAAAAACCCCGTCCCATCCCCCCATCGCTCCCATCCCCACACCCAGCAACTCATCCCCCACCCCGATCACCGCAGCCACCACCACCAGCCACGGCGCACGCGCCACCACCCGGAAACTCTCCCCCACCAATCCACGCCACGGATTCACCACCAGCATCACCAGCCAGCAGACCAGCGCCCCAGCCAGCCACACCCATACCTGCCACGCCGGATCATTCATCCGCACGACGCCACCGCCTCAGCGGATCAGCCCCCAGTGCGGCTTGAACGGCCAGTACACCACAAACGCAGGCCCCACCAGATTCCGCTCCGGCACCGGCCCCCAGTTCCGACTGTCAAAACTGTTCGGACTGTTGTCCCCCATCGCCATATACCCACGCTTCCCAGGCTCCGCAGGCAGCGTCACCTCATCCGTCTGCTCCACACTCAGAAATCCCACGTAGTTCTCCACCAGCGGCGGCTGCGGCGGCGACGGCGTCCGGTAACCCTGAAACGGAAATCCTGTCACCGACGGCCCCTGCCCAGCCACCTTCTTCATCCCATCCTCCACCGCAGGCGCTCCATTCACCAGCAACTCCGGCGGCCGCACCTGCAACCGATCCCCAGGCACCCCCACCAGCCGCTTGATGTAATGCTGCGACTTCGTCCCCGGTGGCGGCACAATCCCCGTAATCCCAGCCGTGCTGAACACAAAAACCTCACCCCGACTCGGCTTCCGAAAATGATAGGACATCTTGTCCACCAGCAGCTGGTCCCCGGAATCCACATAACCACGCGCAAAAACATCCCCTCCCTTGAACCGCACCCGCCGCGGCCGCCCCGTCGCATCAAACCCGCCACGCAGGGTCTCCATCTGACTCCCCGGACTGTCGTCCGCCCGGATGTTCACACTCTGCGCCCGCACCGTCGCATCCATGCACAACTCCCCTAGCAACTGCCGCGCCGGCGCATACACCGTGATCTGCCCCTTGTCGAAATACAGATCCGTAAACGTGAAGAAATTCGCCTTCGACCGCTGCCGGTACCCCAGAAACTCCGCCTCACCCCACTCCGCAGGAATCTTCTTGTCCACATAGTTCCGCCCCCGCCACACATACTCCCATCCCTTCACCGCCACATTCGGCACCGCCTTCTCATCCTCCATCCGCTGCGCCGTAATCCCATTCAGCGTCGGCTGCATCGACGCCGTCGGAATCTTGAACGGCTGCAGATAATACGCCCGGATCCCCAGCGCCACAATCACCGCCACAATGATCACCTCCAGGTTCTCCCTCAACGGCGACGACTGATAACCAGGCACCGCCGTCTCACAGCACTTCACCAGCTTCGGCTCCAACTCCCCCAGCGCCGCCCGGTCCCGCGCCTTCAGCGCCGCCCCGAACGCACTCTGCATCTCCTTCACCTCCTGCAGCCGCTCCGCAGGCATCAGATCCCGCTGATACGCCACAAACTTCTCCACTCCCTTCCCAAGGTCGCGGTACTTCTTCAGCCACGGCGGTGTCAGCAACGGTATCATAGCTTCAAGTCAGGTTTCAGTTCTCTCCTCCCACGCTCAATCCCCAGTCTTCAGCACCTCCACAAACGCTTCCTGCGGAATGTTCACTTTCCCGATCATCTTCATCCGCTTCTTCCCTTCCTTCTGCTTCTCCAGCAGCTTCCGCTTCCGCGAAATGTCACCACCATAACACTTCGCCGTCACATTCTTCCGCATCGCCGTCAGACTCTCCCGCGCCACAATCTTCCCGCCAATCGCCGCCTGAATCGCCACCGTGAACAACTGCTTCGGGATCACCTCCGCCAGCTTCTTCGCCAGCGCCCGACCGCGCGTCTCCGCCTTGTCACGATGCACAATCGTCGCAAACGCATCAACCGGATCCCCGTTGATCAGCATCTCCATCTTCACCAGCTTGTCCGCACGGAACCCGCAGTACTCATAGTCCATGCTCCCGTACCCGCGCGTGATGCTCTTCAGCTTGTCGTTGAAATCCACCAGAATTTCATTCAGCGGCAGCACACACGTCAGCATCACCCGGTGCGCATCCAGCGTCTCCGTGTTCTCCAGCGCCCCGCGCTTCTCACCGATCAGCTTCATGATGTCCCCGATGCACTCGTTCGGAATCAGAATGAACGCCCTCACCATCGGCTCCCGGATCTCCTCCATCGTCCCAGGATCAGGCATGTACGTCGGATTATCAATCTTCAACTCATCCCCGTTCGTCAGCGTGATCTCATACACCACACTCGGATACGTCGAAATGATGTCCATGTTGTACTCCCGCCGCAGCCGCTCCACCACAATCTCCATGTGGAGCAACCCCAGAAACCCGCACCGGAACCCGAAGCCTAACGCCGCCGACGACTCCTGCTGATAACGGAACGCACTGTCGTTGATCTGCAGCTTCCCCATCGCCAGCTTCAATGGCTCGAAATCATCCGAACTCACAGGATAAATCCCGCTGTACACCATCGGCTGAATCTCCTTGAACCCAGGCAGCGGCTCCGGCGCCATCCGCGTCGTCTCCATGATCGTGTCCCCGATCTTCACCTCCGCCGTGCTCTTCATGTTCGCCACCACATACCCCACATCCCCAGCCACCAGCGACTCGCACCGCGCCTGCTTCGGCGTGAAAATCCCCACCTCCTTCAGCTCATACGACTTGTTCGTCGCATACATCGTCACATTCGTCCCGCGCTTCAGCGTCCCGCTCACCACCCGCACATACATTACCACCCCGCGGTACGCGTCAAACACACTGTCAAACACACTCGCCCTCAGCAACCCGTCCTCCGGAATCTGCGGCGGCGGCACCCGCTCAATCACAGCCTCCAGAATGTCCTCAATCCCAATCCCCATCTTCGCACTCGCCTTGATCGCCTCCTCATGCGGAATCGCCAGAATGTCCTCCAGTTGCTTGTAAACCGCCGGCAGATTGCTCGACGGCAGGTCAATCTTGTTGATCACCGGCACAATCTTCAGATTCTGACCCAGCGCCAAATGCAGATTCGCCACCGTCTGCGCCTCCACACCCTGCGCCGCATCCACCAGCAGCACCGCCCCCTCGCAAGCACCCAGACTCCGGCTCACCTCATACGCAAAATCCACGTGCCCAGGCGTGTCGATCAGGTTCAGCTTGTACGTCTTCCCGTCCCTCGCCTTGTACGCCATCGTCACCGGGTGACACTTGATCGTGATCCCCCGCTCGCGCTCAAGATCCATGGCGTCAAGCAACTGCGCCTGCATCTCCCGCTGCGTCACCGTGCGGGTAGCTTCAAGCAACCGGTCCGACAACGTGGTCTTCCCATGGTCGATGTGGGCGATGATCGAGAAATTGCGGGTAAGTGTAGCGACAGGCATTCCGGTTCGGGAAAATGAAAAAAGCAGAGCCAGCTTCCCTAATAGCTCCCGCGCCTCTTGTAAAGCGACCCCGCACCGTTCTTCACCCCCTGCCCAGCCAGCCCTCTCACTGCTGCATCCCATCCGCAGCACCGGAATTCACCGCAGGCTCACCCGTAGCCCCACCCATCTCTACCCCCTCCAGCCACCGGATCCGCTCCCACTCACTCGACGGATACCACCGGTAGTTCATCAGGTACACCACCACCCCAGTCACCGACACATACAGCCAGATCGGCAGGGTCCACCGCGCAATCGCCCGGTGCCTCTCAAAGTTCCTCCGCGCCGCTCGCGCCACCGTCATCGGAACAAGTACCACAATGCTGAAACTCCCCACAAGGTGCGTCAGCAGGATCGAAAAATACACCACCCTCACCGTCCCCTCCGCCGTGAACGGCACATGCCCCTTCCCTGTATGCTTCACCAGCCACCCATGCCACGTCAGATAGCACACAAGAAATGCCGCCGACGCCGCCAGCGCCGCTATCATGAAGGCCGCATGCCCCTTTCGGTTGCCGCTCCGGATCGCAATCCACCCAGCCAGCAGCAGCACCGTCGCCAGCCCGTTCAAACACGCATTGATAAATGGTAAATTCGTCATGTTCTCTCAGTTGAAAGCTCTCATTCCCCCCGCGCAGCTTCCTCAAGCACCTTCTTCACATCCTCCCCGATCGGCCGCGGATACCACGAATCATCAAACGCCGCATGAAACGGGTGCCAGAAATAATCATTGTCCGTCGGCGTCCGCACCGACCCATGATGGTCAATCATCACCATCACTAGCGAGTGATCCCACACATCCGCAGGATTCTCCCGGATCTGCTCCTCTGGCTTCCGCTGCACAGATATCTTGAACGTGTTCATCATCCACTTCCGCACCTCGTTCCCCTCAGCCTCAGTCCCGTTCTTCGTCGTCAGAAACCACCAGTTCTCTCCCTTGAAACCCTTCGTCTCCGTCCATGACTTCATCAGCTCCGGCCGGTCGTGCTCAGGATACAGACTCACCGATATCAGCTGAAACCTCGGGTCACTCCCGAACTCATCCTGCAGCCGCTTCATCGCATCCGCCACCCCCGCACACCCCCGCGGACACGTCGTGTACAGATACGACAGCACAATCACCTTCCCCTTCACCTCCTCAAGCCGCCGCTCCTTCCCGTTCACATCCACAAACAACCCGGGATCCTTCTCCACCGACTGCTTCTTCGGCAGCCGCCCTTTGATCAGATCCTGCTTCACCTTCAGATAGTAATTGAACCACACCACCGACCCCAGCGCCATCAGCACCAGACAAACAGCCAGCGCCGTGCGGCGGGACGGCGGGGGCGATGCAGGGAGCGGACTTTGATCCAATTCAGGGGAAGACATGGTAATGGAACGTTCCGGCGCCTCACCGCCGGGCACAAATTAATACGGCCGCCAGCATCGCCGGGAGATAGAGAAGCGTCGCAAAGAACAACCGCCGCGCCGCCGCACGCTCCGGCACCCGCAGAAACCTCAGACTCAACCACACCAGCCACCCGCCCAGCACCAAACCCATCGGCGCAAACCACCACGACGCAAACCCCGCCAGCGGCGGCCACACCGCCAGCGGCAGCAACAGCACACTCCACCCCAACGCCCGCCGCGCCGTCGCCTCACCGCTCTCATCCTCATTGCTCCACATCACAAATCCACCACGCACATACTCCTCCCGGTACATCCAGTTGATCGCCAGAAAATGCGGCAACTGCCATAGAAACAGCAGCCCGAACAGAAACATCGCCCCCGGCGCCGTCATCAACTCACTCCGCAACAGCACCCGGTGATAATTCCGGAACTCCAGCCCCCCAGGCACCGCCACCCACCCGATCACCGGCGGAATCGCCCCCGACACCGCCCCCACAATCGTGTTCCACACCGACTTCCGCTTCATCGGCGTGTACACAAACAGATAAACCAGCAGCGTCAGCCCGGCCAGCGCCGCCGCCTCCGTGTTCACCTTCACCCCAAGGTGAATAATCCCCGCTCCAGCCAGCAACGCCCCAATCACAAACGCCACCTCAGGCTGCAGCCGCCGCGAAGCCAACGGCCGATCCGCCGTCCGCTGCATCCGCGCATCCGCATCCATCTCCATCAGCTGATTGAAAACCGACGCCCCGAACGCCGTCAGCGCCGTCCCAGCAATCGTATGCACCAGGCGCCACGGCAACGCTCCCGGCCAGTCCACCAGCAGACAATGCAGCCAGTACCCCGCCGCCGTCGTCACCACCACCAGCGCACTCAGCCGCGCCTTCGTCAGCAGCATGAAATCCCCACGCGAGAATCCCGGCCGAAGCGTGGCACCGATGGCAACATCGGAAGTCTGTGGGGCGGGGGCACTCATGAGTGTTCCACCATGGCGGACGTCTCGGAACCACGCAACCGGCTCCGCAAAAGCAGCGACAACCCCACCCCATGCACCAGAAATGCCAGCAAAAGATGCACCGGTTGCACCACCGCAGGCAAATTCGCCCGGATCAGCACCACCCCAGCCACATACTCCATCGCCACCAGCAACCCCAGCACCGGAATCAACACCGGTGCCGCCTCAACACATTCTCCACGCGCCCGCAGCCGGAAAAATACCAGACCAACCAGCGTCACCACCACCACCGCCCCCACACGGTGCCATGCAAACGTCACCCCAAGCACCCTCTCCAGATTCTCCGACGACCCTTCCCCGCAACATCCCGCCAGTTTCGCCTGATCCACTATCTCCCTCACCTGCGTCCCCACCACCGTCTGCACCACCACCGCCACCACACACGCCACCAGATGCCATCTCAGCGACTTCGTCACCACCAACCCACGCCCAGGAACCACCCGGTGCCGAATCCACAACGCCGTCGTAATCAACCCCATCGCCAGCATCATGTGCAGCGTGATCTTCCACGGCAGCAGATTCGTGTCCACCACCACCTTCCCCAGCCACGCCACCACCCCGAACAATACCACCTGCCCAACCAGCACCACCTTCAATAACAAATCCCGCCGCCCCGACACCACCGCCAGCACCAGCGTCGCCAGCGCCGCCAACCCGCTCACCGCCCCAAGACACCGGTTCAAAAACTCAATCCACGTCTCCATCGCACTGAAATTCTCCCGCACACTCGCCTCCGTCACCTCCAACTCCGCTCGCCCATGGCTCGCCCACGACTTCCGGTACTTCGCCAGGTCAAGCTTCCCAAAGTCAATCTCCTCCGCCCTCACCGGCGGAACCAGCCGACCATAACAACGCGGCCAGTCAGGACACCCCATACCCGACCCCGTCGCACGCACCACCGCTCCAGCAAGCACCACAAGGTACAACAGCACCAGCGTCAGCAGCGCCGCTCGCGGCAGCAGTCTCTCACCTATCCCTCGCATCTCTCGATTCAAAATCAGTAATGAAAACGGACGCTGAGTTCACCTCAGCGCCCGCTCCCGTAATCAATCTACGCTCAGACCACAAATTCAGCCACCCTCACTTCACCTCCGCAGCAGGCGCAGGCGCCGGTGTGGCAGCAGGCGCCTCAGCCGGTGCAGGTGCAGGTGCCACCGGTGGCGTCGCCGCCGCAGGTGCGGCAGCCGCAGGCGCAAGCCCGAGCTTCTTCGCAGCCTCCGCACCAAACGGAGAATCCTTGAACTTCGGCGCATCCTTCGCCCATCCCTCGAACGACTTCTGATCCACCACATGCAGCAGCGATTTCATATTCCCGTGCGCCGCCCCGCACAACTGCCCGCAGATAATCTCGGAATCTCCAATCGCAGTAGGCACAAACCACATCCGGCTCACCTTCCCTGGATCCGCATCCTGCGCAATCCGCATCCCCACCAGCGCCAGATTGTGAATCACATCCTTAGACGTCACCGCTATCTCGATCTTCTTCGCCTTCGGCAAAAACAACTCCGGAACCACAATGTCATCCAATCCGTTCGGATCCTCAGGATCAATCCCAATCGGATTCGCCGAACTCATCAGAAACCGGTTCGTCATCCCGAACTTCCCGTCTGCCCCAGGATACTGGAAGCTCCACTTGAACTGCTCCGCAAAGGCATTCACCCGCACGTCCGGATCAGGAAACTCATCCACCCGCGTCGCCCACAACGGAAACGCAAACCCAAGCAGCAGAATCACCTCCGTCACAATCACCCCGATCTCAATGTGGCTCGACGCATTGCCCGTCACCCCCGTATAGGACGCCTTCGGATTGTTCTTCTGCCGGAAACGATACAGCGCATAGGCAATGAAGATCCCCCAGCCAACGCCAAGAAACAGCATGAACCAATGCACGACCTCAAGCATGTGGTCCAGCATGTGACCATGCTCCGAACCAACAGGCGGAATGCCGAGAAGTTTATTCAGGATACCCATAACAATCGTAGGATGAACTCTTAACTCTTGTTCAGGACTGCGCCACCTCCGCCTCAAGGCGCCGCGCTCGGCGGATAAAGGACACCACAATCGCAAAAATCACACCAAACACCAGCATCAGCGCCCCAAGCATCACAAACACCGCCCCGTTCGCCGCAAGCACCGTCACCTGCCCACTCTGCCCGATGCAGGTGGCACACGCCTGTGGAAAAATCATCGTAGTCATAGGCTCAATCGGTCGATGTTCAGCATTCAAACAATGATCTGCGGCGCCTTCCGGCGCACAAACCAAACCGTGTACACAATCAGCGCCGCCGCAATCACCCCGAAACCCACCCCATACCCCCGCAGCTCCTCAGTCACACTGTTGTCCCCAAGCAACGCATACGCCAGAATCCCGAGATCGAAAAGAATCGCGATCACAAGGAAGAAGACGTGGAAGCTCTTGAGGGACATGACAGTAAAACTCAGGGTTTGAAGAACGAATCCTTGATCGGATCCAAGTACGCCAGGCAGAACAGAAACATCATCGCCGCAAAGAAAATCATCGTGAACAGCAGCGTCTTGTAGATCAACCCACGCTCGTGATTGAGGTGCATGAAGATCAACGCAACCAGCGACACCTTCACCGTCGCAATCAGCAACCCGAGCGCAATGTTCAGGTGAATGTCCCCAAGGTCCACCTTGTAGGCTACAAACACCGTGATGATCGTCCCGAAAACCAGCGCCCCGCCCACCATCAGGTAAGTGCGGATCGCCTTGGCGAAATCAATCGGATGATCGTGAGAATCATGCCCCGTAGGGTTGTCGTGTGAGGAATCCATGGCCGTTTGGGGCTTACATCAGATAATAAAGAGGGAACAGGAAGATCCAGACCAAATCGACAAAGTGCCAGAACAGGCCCCCGACCTCCACACGGTTCGCCAGATGCTCCGGATTCTCCCGGTACATCTTCTTACCCGTAATCAGGAACCAACCCAGCACTATCGCCCCGCCAATCACGTGCAGGCCGTGCAGCCCCGTCATCAGGAAGTAAATGGCATAGTACGGACTCAGCGCCGGCGTGAAGTTCGAATAAAACCGCTTCTCGCTCCTCGGCAGGCTCACCGCCATGCTGTGATCGTGCAGCAGCTTGTGCGCGTGCTCCTCAGGCAGCGCTACCTCAAACTCGAAACGCAGAGACTCTCGGAGATTGTCCGGATCAGCATCAGCAGTCCCCGCACGCTTCGGATACTTCTTCTTGAACTCCTCCGACTTCTCGTCCCGGTGGCGGAGAAAGTCATCCTTCAGATCAGGATAGTACTTCCAGACCAGCGCCTTCTCAGCATCCTTGTTCTTCCGCAAGTCAATCAGGTCAGCGTTGAACTCAATCGCGTCCGTCTCCAGCTTGCCCTGCAGCACCGTCGAGTCCTTGAAGCTCAGCTCAGCCTGCCCATACTTCGCCACATTGCTCTCCTTCACAAGGAACAGCAGCGGCTCACCCACAACGTCCAGCTTCAGCGACTGCGTCAGATCCTCAGCCTTGGCCTTCTCGATCGCCACCTTGTTCGCCTCGTCCAGCTTCGCATTGATCGCCGCCAGCGCCTCGTCGTTCCCCTTGTTCGCAGCCTTCTCAATCTCATACGCCGTCACTGTCCGGGATAGCTCACCAGCGGCATCCAGCCACTTCCGCTTCTGCGCCTTCAGCCAGCCTTTCGACAACACCACTTCCTTGCCAGACGGTGACTTGAACTTCAAATCCCCGCTCGCAGGCATCGCATAAGGCAACTCGCCCTTCTTCTCCCGCCGCTGTTCGAGAAACTCAAGATTGCTGTTCCGCAGATCAATCACGATCGACTTCACCTCCCCAAACACAATCCGGTCCCCGTGATTCTTCTCGTCCGCATGAATCGGATGCCCGTTGATCACCGATCCATCCGTGAACTCAAAGGAATAGTGCTGGAACTTGTGGAAGTACTCATACCCCTTGATCCCCATAAAGCCCAGCGCGCAGCAGAGCGTGAAAATCATGTTGAACTGGAACCACCCGTAACGCCGCGCCTTCACCGCCGCCCACGCCGCCACCACCGAAACCGATGACGCAATCAGCACCAGCGTGTTGATGAATCCAGGCTTGACCTTCAGTTCGTGGAACGGCCACGGAAAATCTGCCCCGATCCTCAGAAACACATAGGAGGAGAACAACCCCCCGAACAGCATCACTTCAGAAGCAAGAAAGAGCCAGATGCCCACCTTGGCATTGTACAGGCCAGTGTCAGGCCGGGCATTTACAGTATACGGAATCTCCATCGGAAGTGGGAGGGAAAAATGGATTGCGGACGCTCAGTGGGATGCCGGTACTTTGGCGGTTTCTGCAGCCTCGAGTTCCGTCACCGGCTCCCATTGAGGACTGTAGTCTTTCAACGCACCGGGCACGCTGTACTCGTAAGGACCACGGTACACCACCGGTTCCGTGAGAAAATTGCCGTGCGGCGGCGGAGTCGGAGCACTCCACTCCAGCGTGGTCGCATTCCATGGATTGTCGGACGTGACCTTCTTCCCGGCCTTGATCGACAGGAAGAAATTGATGATAAACGGAATCTGCGCCAGCCCAAGACCCCACGCGCCCCAGGAAATGATCTCGTTCAGATAGAAATACTTGTGCGCCGTAATCTCGAACACCTTGCCGCCATCATACCAACGCCGGTGGAATCCAGCCATCCCCTGAATGAACATCGGAGCAAACAGCACGTTCATCATGATCAGCGACGGCCAGAAGTGCAGGTGCCCCAGCACCGTCCCCATCATCCGCCCCGTGACCTTCGGGTACCAGTGGTAAATCCCCGCAAACAACGCAAAAATCACACCGGGCGCTACAATGTAGTGGAAGTGCGCAATCACATAATACGTGTCGTGCAGGTAAAGGTCGATGAAACTGAACGCCAGCGGCAGACCGGTCAGACCCCCGATCCCGAACATCGGCAGAAACGCCGTCGCAAATAGCATCGGCACCGGAAACCGGATCGAACCACCCCACAACGAGATCATCAGGCAGGTCAGCAAGATCACCGACGGAACCGAAATCATCACCGTCGTGAACTGGAAGAAGGTCGCCACCACCGTACCCATCCCCGTCAGATACATGTGGTGCGCCCACACAATGAAGCTCAAAAACGCCAGCGTCAGCACCGCATACACCATCGACTTGTACCCCCACAGCGGCTTCCGAGTGTTGCACGGAATGATCTCAGCAACAATCGCAATCCCAGGCAGCAGCAGCACATACACCTCAGGGTGCGCAAGGAACCAGAACAAGTGCTGGAACAAAACCGGGTGACCACCACCCGACACATTCAGAATCCCCGCCTCACTCGTCCAAAGTCCCGTCGGCAGGAAGAAACTCGACTGAAACACCTGGTCACTCAACTGCATCAGCGCCGCCACTTCGAGAGGTGGGAACGCCAGCAGCAGCAGAAACGCGATCACAAACATCGCCCACGTGAAGAAAGGCAACCTCATCCACGTCAGCCCCTTCGCCCTCAGGTTAATCACCGTAGTCAGCACGTTCACAGATCCCAGCAGCGACGCGGAGATGTTGAACACCATCGCAAACAGCCACTGCGTCTGACCCGTCCAGAACCGCGCATCCGTGTTCCGCTGAATCACCGCAGCCAGCGGCGAATAGTTTGTCCACCCAGCCTGCGCCGCACCAGTCGGCAGCAGAAAACTCGCCATCATGAACACCCCGCTGATGAAAAACAGCCAGTAACTCCACATGTTCAATCTCGGAAACGCCATGTCCGGCGCCCCGATCTGCAGCGGCATCACAAAATTCACAAAGGCCGCAAACCCAAGCGGCACCACCCCGAAGAACACCATGATCGTCCCGTGCATCGCACCGAACATGTTGTACAACGAGCCCGATACCTTCCCGTCCGGTGCCCATCGGGTCACAAAGTCATCTCCGAAAAGCTGCAGAATCCAGCTCAAGCCCGCCGGTAGCGGCTCCCCCGGATGCGCAATGCTCCAGCGCATCACCAGCATCAGCATGAAGCCAAAGGCCAGAAAAACCAGCCCGCTCACGCCATACTGAACCCCGATCATCTTGTGATCGGTCGAAAACACATACTTCTTCAGAAACCCGGGATCGTGATGGTCATGATGATCATGTCCGTGGTCGTGCCCGTGAGCGTCGTGAGTGTGGGAGTGTTCGGCGGTAGCAGCCATGGCAGGTGACATTTCGGGGTTCTTGCGTGGTGTGACGCGCAGCAGTCTCAGGGTGAAATTGGTTACTTCTTATCGGCAGGTGCAGCCTCCGCCGCTCCTCCCGCGGCCTTCGCGATCTTCGCCGGCCACTCCGACGGCACACAGGCCGCATCGGCAGCAACCGCCGCTTCCAGTTCCGTCTGCGTCCAGGAGGCCTGACGCACGATCTCAGTCTTCACGGCGGGCACCTGATCGTCATAGATCAACGGCGCCTTGTTACCCCATTCATTACGAATGTAAGACGCAACCTGGGCGATTTGTTTATTGTTCAGCGCCGTCCCTTGGGCAGGCATCTGACCATTGTACGTCTTCCCAAGGACGCTGAATTGTCCTCCAATCCCGTAAAGCAGAATCGCAATCAAACGCTTGTCGCTCGCAGTCACCCAATCCGAGCCCTTGAGC
>CANHUG010000057.1 GCA_947462995.1 Verrucomicrobiales bacterium
ATCATCCACTTGTCCCAAAGGGACAACCTATACCAGCCTGGGGCAATCGCCCCAGGTCAACACCGATAACATAATCTAGCGTCCTGTAGGGACGCCACCTCTCCGAACCAGCAGCCGCAGGCTCTGGACTGCTGGGAGAATCACAGCTCTCTCTGCGCACGGAGTGCGCCTGCCAGCCCACTCCGAACACGCCCGGGATCGCGAGGGCTCCGCACTCGCGCCACCCAACAAGCAATCGCCCCCTCCGAACCAGCAGCCGCAGGCTCTGGACTGCTGTGAGCCATCACAGCTCTCCCTGCGCACGGAGTGCGCCTGCCAGCCCACTCCGAACACGCCCGGGATCGCGAGGCTCCGCACTCGCGCCACCCAACTCGCCCCTCTCCCAACCCGCTTCTCCCCACACGCCTTCCCACTTCTCACCTCTCAATTCTCACCTCTCACTTCTCACCTCTCACCTCTCACTTCTCACTTCTCACTTCTCACTTCCCTCCCCCATAACTCCGGATCACCGACGCCTGCCACTCCCGCAGCCCCGCCTTCATCCGCTCCACCACCTCCGGATGCCCCGCCGCCACATCCGTCGTCTCCCCGCGGTCTTCTAACAAATCATACAGCTCCCACCTCCCGCGCCCGGGCTTCACCAACTTGTACCGGTTGTCACTCCACGCCGACGGGCCCGAATCCTCCGTCAATCGCCCCTGGTCGCCCGCAAACTGCCAGAACCCCAGCGGCCTCGGCCTACTCGTCATCGTTCCCTCCAGCAATCCCCGCAGGCTCACCCCATCAAGCACCACCTCCGGATCCAGCGCCAACCCCAGCAGGTCCGCCACCGTCGGCAGAATGTCCACCAAACCGACCGGCACCGACGTCACCGCCGGCTTGATCCGCGACGGCCACTCCACCAGCCCCGGCACCCGCAACCCGCCCTCCCACATGTCCCCTTTCCTCCCTCGCAGACCCGCATTCGTCCCGTTCGCCTCCGGATGCTCCGGATCAATCCACCCGCCATTGTCCCCGGAAAACCACACCATCGTACTCTCCCCAACCCCCAGCCCGCGCAACCCCCGCCGCAACTTCCCCATCGCCCGATCCACCGCGATCAACTCCCCATAATACCCCGACCCTCCCGCAGCCTTCAAATCCTCAGGCAACGGCTGATGCGGCACATGCGGACTCCCAAACCACACCACCGCAAAAAACGGCTGCCGTCGCTCCACCGCCCCCCCGATAAACCGCAACGCCTCCGCCACAATCACCTCCGATCCATCCCCCTTCGCCTTCTCCGCCACCCCGTTCCGTCCAAACGTCCAGTCACGCTCAAAATAATTGCTCACCGAAAACGTCTCCCCAAACCCAAACCGCCGCGGCGACAACGGATCATCCTCCCCCATCACCTTCCCAGGCCCCGCCACCCCATTCAAATGCCACTTCCCAAAATGCCCAGTCGCATAACCCGCACGCCCCAGCAACTGCGCCACCGTCACCTCATTCCGCCGCATCGGCATCCCCGGCCAGAATACCCCCATCCGATTCGGATGCCGACCCGTCATCACCGACGCCCGCGCCGGTGAACAACTCTGCTGCGCATAAAACCGGTCAAATCGCAACCCCGCCGCCGCCATCGCATCCAACTCCGGCGTCCCAATCTTCTTCAACCCGTTATACCCCACATCCCCCCACCCATGATCGTCCGTCATGCACAAAACAATCCCCGGTCGCGCCTCGTCCCCGCCACCTCTCACCACACCACTCCATAACAAACAAAACGCCACCCCACGCAGGAACGCGCAAACGCCCACGCCCACCAACCCGCCGCTCTCTCCCTCAGCAGGCATAACCAATGTCGCCTCCCGCCCTCAACAACGCCGACGGCCGCCCGCCAGCAACACCATCCCAAACACCCCGGAAAGCATCGTCACCCCCGGCTCCGGCACAATCGCCGTCATCAGTATCTTCGCATTAGCCCCATCATAAGTCCCCAAAAACACCTCCGCAGCATCCGTGATCGCACTCGTCGCCAAGGTCCGCGTCCCAGACGCAGGAATCGTCCATGCCGCATCCGAAAAAATCGCCCACTCGGTCGCCAGCGACATCGTCTCCGGCGGCGCATTCAGCACAAACACATACAAACGACTCGCCGCAGCAAACCGTGCATCGGAATTCTGCACCGAATTAATCGTCCCAGCATAGTGCCCACGCGCCGCACTCGGATTCGGCGTGTTCACATCGTTGATCGTCAACGGTCCATTCGTCCCGTCATTCGCATCCGTCGCACTCTCCCCAATCGGCACAAAAGCAGCACTCACCACACTGAAACTCGTCGCCCCAGGAATCCCCGTCGGAAAGGTCCCAATCCGCACAATCGACCCAAACGCCAGCGGCAACCCGTCACTCGTCGTCACCAACCGCCCAGCCCCGGAAAAACTGTTCGACCCAATGTTCACCAGAGCCGCCTCAGCGTCACCAGCAAATCCCCCAATCGCCAGACCAGAGACCGTAAGTTGTACAATTCGTTTCATCATGAGAAAATTCCTGGTTCGCTTTCGTCTTCAGTTGCCCGCCCCCGGATACGTCGGCGTCTGCTTCCACACACGGTCCGCACTCTCCGCAGAAATAATCACCGCCGCACCATTCCTCAATAAGGCATCATCCGCAGGCGTGAAAAAGTCATCCGCATACACCGACCCCAATCCCACATAAAATGACCCCGATGGATTCAAATCCCCTCCCTGCAGAAACAAGGTGATCGAATCCACAAATTCCTCCAACCCGGAATTCGTCAGCCCCAATGACCCCAAGGTCAGATTCCCCCCAGCCACCGTGCTCGTCGACGTCAACCCATACAACGGATCCCCAGGATTCGTCGCCACCAGCGGCGTAATCGGCCCCACCACATTCGTCTGCCCACGATACAACGGCACCTGCGTCGGCCCGCTCTTCACATACGCCACCTCCCCACCACCAATCGTAATCACCGTGTCAGGCGTCGACGACAAAATAAATCCCTGCCCAGGATAAATCACCGTGTCATTCGCAGGGGTGAAAAAATCCTCCGCCACCCAATTCCCACCACCCGCCGGAAAATACGAACTCAGCGAATTGTCCGAATTATACAGCGTCAGCGAATCCTGAAACTCCACCATCCCACCAAGTCCCTTGAAAATCGTCGCCAAGGTCGCGTGCTTCCGAATGCAGAATACCGGCGTCCCCGAAATCGCTCCCCTCACCCGAACCGTCGTCGCCGTGCTCCCAATAATGTCCAGCACCGCACCCTGCGTCGGCCCCGCACTCAGAATCTCCACGTAATGCAGCGGAAACGGTGACGACCAACTCGTCGACGATTGCGTAATCACCGACGTCGGCGTCCCATCCGCCAGCGGCACCCCCGGAGCCACCGACGTCGCCTGCGCCTGAAACTCAGTCATCGCCACCAACCCGCACACCCACGCCGATTGACCAGCCGGAACATCCACCTTGTAATACCCAATCACAGGCCCCGCACTCTGCCCCCGACTCGTCATCGGCATCGGCATCAGCGCCCCAGCAGCAATCAGCGTCAGGAAACAGGTTTTTTTCATGGTCGTGAAAGCGTCCGCAACGGCTGCCCCATCGCGTAAATCAAGCACTTACCACGCCGATACCCCTCCCGGAAAGCATTTTTTCGCGGGAATTCAGGCCGCCTCACGCCTTCCTCACCATGATCGAATCCATCGCCGCCTCCTCCGCAAGAATGTCGCTGATGATCACCACCGTCCCTCCCTCCCGCAACAACCGCCGCGACTTCAGCAACGCCACCGCCGCCGCCGTCGACGCCTCCCGCTGCGCCGGATCAAACGGCATCACCACCGGATGCACCGCCCTCAGCAAATGCAGTGGCCGCGCCACCGCCGTCGTCTGACAAACCGCAAATATCGGAGCCTTCTGCGGACGGAACCACGCCGCATACCCAGCCAGCACCCCGCGCTGCGTGAACACAATGATCGACGCCCCCTCAATCCGGTCCGCCAAATCCACCGCCGCTCGCACAATCCGCTGCTTCTCATTCGAGATCGCCGCATGATTCGCCAGACTCGGCGTGTGGTCCCACGCCTCCATCCGCCGCGCAATCCGGTCCATCACCTCCACACAATCCACGGGATAAGCCCCCGTACTCGTCTCCCCACTCAGCATGATCGCATCCGCTTCCTCCATCACCGCATTCGCCACATCCGTCACCTCCGCACGCGTCGGCACCGGATTCGTCACCATGCTCTCCAGCATGTGCGTCGCTACCACCACCGGCTTCCCTCGGTGAATGCACCGGCTCACAATCCGCTTCTGCACCACCGGCAATTCCTCCATGTGCACCTCAATCCCAAGGTCCCCCCGCGCCACCATCACCGCATCCGCCGCATCAATAATCCCATCCAGATTCGCCACCGCCTGCTGATCCTCAATCTTCGCCATCACCTTCGCCTCCAGCCCAGCCGCCGCCAACTCCCGCCTCAGCAACTGCAGATGGCTCCCATCCCGAACAAAACTCATCGCCACCCAATCCACCCCAATCTCCTTCCCCAGCGCTATGTCACTCCGGTCCCTATCCGTCAGCGGCGGTAGATTCACCCGGATCCCCGGAAGATTGATATGCCTCCGCGACCCCAGCTTACCCTCCGTCAGCACCGCACAAATCAACCGCTCCGGCCCGGTCTCCAGAACCTTCATGTGCAGCATCCCGTTGTCCACCAGCACCGTGTCCCCCTTCTTCACATCCGCATACAACCCGGGATAATTCACACTCGTCGACACTGGCAAGGTCGCCGCCGCACCAGACAACGTGAACTCCACCTGATCCCCCTTCTTCAGCATCACCGATGCCGCCAGATCCCCCGTCCGGATCGTAGGACCCTTCAAATCCATCAGCACCGCCGCATCAATCCCCGTGTGCACACTCGCCTCCCGCACCGTCGCCGTCACCTCACGGCACCACCCAGCCTCCGCATGACTCATGTTCAGCCGGAAAATCCCCGCCCCAGCTCGCAGCAAGGCCACGATCTTCTCCAATGTCTGTGTGCCAGGCCCTAGGGTCGCGATGATTTTAGTTTTGCGGATCATGTCTTCTTCGAAAACGTTCGTCCTTTCTTCTTACGCAATCGCAGATTCCCCGGGCGCACCCCGCACGCCGATTCTTCATCGCCACGCATCAACCCAGCGCCATCACCCGCTTCCCCTCCACCCCAAACGCCCCACCCTTCACCCGAATCCGCTCAATCACCATCCCCTCCCCGTCCCACGTCACCCGCCACGGCCGACTGAACGTCACAAACCCTCCCGTGTTCACTAGCCACCGCCCGCCACGCCGCCACAACGCCGCTCGATGCGTGTGCCCGAACACCACCGCCTTCGCTCCCGGTCGATACCTCCCCGCAAATTCCGACGCCAGCCGCGGCAACCCCGCCCACACCTTCATCACCTCCCACGGCCGCGTCGGAGGCCACACCTCTCTCATTAGCAATCCCACCTTCGCCGCAAGGCTCTGACTCCCCTGCCGGGTCTCCGACGGCGGCATCCGCAGACAAACCGCCCGCGTCAGCGCATACCGCTCCCCTAACGTCAATCGCTCCCACTCGCCAGCCGCCGCCAGCATCTTCTCGATCTCCTCGCGACACCCCCGCAACTTGCTGCTCCACGGCGACACTAACCTTAGCAGCACATGCCCGTGCGTCACATACATCCGCCCACCAACCGCATCCACCGCATCCCTCCCCCATCGCTCCGGATCATGGTTCCCGTTCACCATCACCGGCCTCACCCCTTCCTCCCGGCACAACTCCATCAACTCCGCAAGCATCCCCCCCGACTTCTCCCGATAACACGGCGCCCGTTCCTCAAACGTATCCCCGTTGAACACCACCGTCCCGCCTCCCACTAGCAACGGCCGCAGATCACCAACCCGCCTGATCACACTCTGATCATGCCCCAGATGCAGATCCGACAACACCCGGAATCTCTCTCCCTCACCAAGACGACACGCCTCATCCTCACCGATCTCACCGGAAATCTCACTCGCTGCGTTCACCCGCAAATCTGCCGCACCCCCACGCCGCATTCCCCCTCAGCCTGCTCCGCATCTGCGGCTCCCCCCCCTCACCATCTCCATCCTTCCCCTCACACCTCCACCACCGCTTCTTCCGCAACGCTCTCCGCCACCGGCTCCGGCGGCAGCACCGGCATCAGATAACCCAGAAACTGCCCCAGCGTGTCCCGCAACGCATGCCGATCCACAATCCGGTCCACCAACCCGTGCTCCAGCATGAATTCCGCCGTCTGAAACCCAGGCGGCAACTTCTGATGCGTCGTCTCCCGGATCACCACCGGACCCGCAAACCCAATAATGCTCTTCGGCTCCGCCAGAATCAAATCCCCCAGCGTCGCAAAACTCGCCGTCGTCCCACCGAACGTCGGATGCGTCAGAATCGAAATGAATGGCAAACCGGCCTCATGATGCAGCGCCAGCGCCCCGCTCGTCTTCGCCATCTGCATCAGACTCAGAATCCCCTCGTGCATCCGCGCACCACCAGACGCCGAAACAATCACACACGCCCTCCGCTCCGCCGTCGCCGTCTCAATCGCTCGCGTCACCTTCTCACCCACCACACTGCCCATGCTCGCACCCTGAAAACGGAAATCCATCACCCCAAGCGTCACCGGGTGCCGCTTCAATAACCCCCGCCCAGTCACAATCGCCTCGTTGATCCCCGTCTTCTTCACATTCGCTTCCACCTTCTCCTTGTACGCCTTGAACCCCAACGGGTTCTCCGTCCTCAATCCCTCGTCCATCGGCTCCCACGTCCCCCCGTCAATCAACGAAGCCACCCGCGCCGCGCTGTCCAATGGATGATGATGCCCGCACTTCGGACACACCTGCAGATTCCCCGACAACTCCAACTCGTGCAGCATCGCCTTGCACCCGCCGCACTGCCGCCACTGCCCCTCGGGCATGTCTTTCTTCTTCTCACCAAAGTTGCCGAGAGAGAATTTACGGAAAAATGCCATGGCTGCTCAAAAAGGGGAATACTCAAAGACGGTTCGTCACTCTCCCGCCTTTCACCGCGCCATATACGCCAGCGCCCCAGCCGTCGCTTCCACCGCCGGCAATCCCTCGATCAAATCCGCAATTGCATCCCAATGCCCGCTCACCAGCGCCTCCCGCGCCGACTCAGGAATCGTCACCGCAAAACCCTCGCCGCCATACTCAATCCGCCTCCCCACCACATCAATCGTCACCTCCAATTCAGGATTCGCCTCCACCGCCGCACGCAACCGCGCCATCTCCGCAGCCCCAGCCACCGCACACGGAATCCCAAGGGTCGTGCAGTTCCCAAAGAAAATCTCCGCAAAACTCTCCGCCACCACCGCCCGGAACCCATACCGGTAAATCGCCTGCGGCGCATGCTCCCGCGAACTCCCGCACCCGAAATTCACCCCGGCCAGCAGAATCGTCGCCCCCTTGAACCGCCCGTCATTCAACGGATGCTCCTTGTCCGTCCCGTCCGCATGCTTCCTCACATCGTAAAACAAATACTCCCCCAACCCGTCAAACGTCACGCACTTCATGAACCGCGCCGGAATGATCCGGTCCGTATCAATATCACTTCCCGGGACATACACGGCTTTGCCGCTGACCTTGACGATGTTTTCCAGTGCCATGCCTCACGGCCTTCCACCGCCTCCGCCCCTCATGCAAGAGAAACTCCCATCTTCCACCTCTTCCCCCATTTCCACCCCCCCCGCACTTTTTTGATGCATTTTCACACATTTTCCTCCAATTTCACCCCCGCTTCAGTCGTTCCCTGCCTAAACTACCCACCATGATCAGGATCTCCCTCCCCCTCCGCTCCTGCCTCGGACTCCTCTCCGCCGCTCTCGTCTCATCCGCCTCCGCTCAACTCGCCCGCAAGGAAGCTGACCTCGGCAACGACCCCGCATGGATCAAAAAAGCCGCCGGCGAAATCGATAAACGCATCGGCACAGGCTTCCAGAAAGCCAAAGTCACCCCAGTCTCCCCAGCCGACGACTCCCGCTGGCTCCGCCGCGTCTACCTCGACGCCACCGGCCGCATCCCCTCCTACACCGAAGCCAAAGCCTTCCTCGACGACGCCACCCCCGACAAACGCGAGAAGCTCGTCGAAAAACTCCTCAACTCGGAAGGCTACGTCAGCCAGATGTACAACTACTTCTGCGACCTCTTCCGCGCCACCTCCCGCCTCGGCGACGGCACCCGCTCCGGCGTCCCCTACCTCCGCTGGATCCGCGAAAGCGCCGCCTCCAACAAATCGTGGGACAAAATGACTGCCGAACTCCTCACCTCCTCAGGCGGCGGCTGGGAACAAGGCAAGGGAGCCGTCGGCTACTTCGAACGCGACCGTGGCATGCCGCTCGACAACATGGCCAACACCACGCGCATCTTCCTCGGTACTCACATCGAGTGCGCCCAGTGCCACGACCATCCCTACGACAAGTGGAAACAGACGGACTTCTACGAAATGGCCGCCTTCACCCACGGCATGAACACCGGCTCAGGCGACGAACGCAAAAAATTCGTCAACGAACAGTACAACGGGAAAAACGAAAACCCCGACGCCAAAAAACGCGAGATCTACCGCTGGCTCATGGATAACATCTATGACTTCGGCGTCGCCGGCGGCGGCGATGGAGTCATCAAGCTCCCCATGGACTTCAAAGGAAAAGGCGGCAAACCAGACGAACTCGTCAAAGCCAAATCCCTCTTCCCAGGCGCCCGCAACGGCTCGCCAAAACCCATCGACGACGGCCGCGAGAAATTCGCCAAGTGGGTCACCGACCCCGCCAACCCGCGCTTCTCCATGCTCATCGCCAACCGCATGTGGAAACGCGTCATGGGCATCGGTCTCTTCGAACCAGTCGACAAATTCATCGAAGGCACCCGCGAAACCCCCGGCACGGTCATCAGCAACCCGGCCGTCATGGAATACCTCCAATCCATCCTCCGCGAATCCAACTTCGACCTCAAAACCTTCCAGAAGGTCCTCTTCAATACCCGCACCTACGCCCTCGGCACCAACGGCAACCCGGTCGACCCGCGCATGCCCTACACATTCCACGGCCGCGCCGTCCGCCGCATGAACGCCGAACAAGTCTGGGACTCCATGGCCACTCTCGTCGTCCCGGACATCGATTACCGCAAAGGCAACGCCCTCAACCCCTCCGCCGTCGTCGGCGGTCGCAACCTCGGCCGCACGGTCTACGACGTCTACAAGGAGGTCATCAACTTCAAACCCGCCGAAATCTCCGCGTGGGTCGATAAGGTCGTCACCTACTCCCCAGCCACCAAAGGCGGCGACTCCATGATGATGATGGACAACATGATGTCCGCCAAAGACCCAGCCGCCGCCGCCACCTCCAAAGATGCCGCCCGCTGGTCCGGCTACAGCAACGATCTCATCCGCGCCTCGGAACTCTCCGCCCCAACCCCGCCAGAACACTTCCTCCGCAAATTCGGCCAGTCCAGCCGCGAGGTCATCGAAGGCGGCTCCAGCGAATCCGACGTCACCCAGATCCTCTCCCTCATCAACGGCCACGTCGAAAAGAACATCGTCGCCGAATCCAAAGCCGTCGTCTACAAAGCCATCGACGCCGCCGCTTCCCCCGAAGACAAGGTCAAGGCCGCCTTCCTCGCCATCCTCACCCGCTACCCCACCCCGGCCGAACTCGACCTCCTCCTCCCCGAAGCCAAAAAAGGCCGCGAGGGCATCAAAAACATCCTCTACGCCCTCCTCAACTCCAACGAGTTCATCTTCATCCTCTGACCGCTGGCTCCATCCACGCACCACAAACCCACACCTTCCGCTCCGATGATCCCTAACCAGCCAGACGAACTCTCCCGCCGGCAACTCCTCACGAGTCTCGCCAAATCCGCCCTCGGCGTCTCTCTCCTCCCGCTCACCGGCCCCACCGTCGCCCACGGCGCAGACTTCGTCCCCAATCGCCCACGCGCCGCCAAAAGCGTCATCTTCCTCATGATGTCCGGCGGCATGAGCCACCTCGACACCCTCGACGTCATGGGCAAGAAAAAGGATGTCCTCGGCAAAACCGAAGCCATCTCCACCAGCGCCACCGGCATGCAGCTCTCCGCCAATCTGCCGAAAACCGCTCAGCAGATGCACCACATCGCCCTGCTCAACGGCATGAACACCACGCAGGGTGCCCACGAGCAAGGCCAGTACCTCATGACCCGCAGCTACATCATGCGCGGGACCATCGTCCACCCTGCCCTCGGTTCATGGGTCGTCCGTCTCGCCGGGAAACGCAATTCCAACCTCCCCGGCTACGTCGCCATCAGTACCGACCCCAACCAGGCCGCCGGCGGCTTCATGGGTGCCAAATACTCCGGCGTCCCCATCGGCGAACCCGGCCAGGGCCTCCAGGACAGCATGCGCCCCAACTCCGTCAGCGAAGCCGATTTCGAAAAACGGCTCAAACTCGCCGACTCAATGAACAAGCAGTTCCACACGCTTGTCTCCAATCCCTCCATCCGCGAGCACAACAATCTCTACTCCGACGCCCTCCGCCTCATGCGCTGCGAAGACCTCAAGGGCTTCGACATCGCCAAGGAACCTACCGAAATGCAGGAACTCTACGGCAAATCCCGCTTCGGCCAAGGCTGTCTCCTCGCCCGCCGTCTCGTCGAACACGGGGTCCGCTTCGTCCAGGTCACCCTCGGCGGCTGGGACACTCACTACGATAACTTCACCGCCGTCCCAGCTCGCGCCAAAGACCTCGACGACGGGCTCGCCGCCCTCCTCAAGGACCTCCACCGCCGCGGGATGCTCAACGACACCCTCGTCGTCCTCGGCACCGAATTCGGCCGCACGCCCGAAATCATCGGCGAACACCAGGACGGCCGCGACCACTTCCCTCAGGCCTTCTCCTGTCTCATGGCCGGCGGTGGTGTCCACGGCGGCACGTTCTACGGCAAAAAAGACGACAAGGGAGCCAAGGTCGTCGAAGGGCTCACCACCCCTCAGGACCTCAACGCCACCATCGGCTACGCCCTCGGGCTTCCAGTCGATCAGGTCGTCATCTCCCCATCCGGCCGCCCCTTCACCATCGCCGACAAGGGCAAGCCCATCACCGCGCTCTTCTCCTGACACGCGCGGTCTCCCGCCTCCACGCACCTCTAACTCCGTCCCCCTCACCCAAGGGGACCGGCGCTCCCCCACGCTCCCTCGCCATGCTCCGCCTCTCCCTGCCCTCCCTCTTCCTCGCCGCCGTCCTCCCCGCCGCCGCAGAAATCAACTTCCGCACTCAGGTCCTCCCTGTCCTCGGTAAGGCCTGCGCAGAATGCCATAAAGCCCCCCAGAAGGATTCCTCCGGCAAGGTCCAGAACCCCAAAGGCGGTCTCCGCATGGACGCCCCCTCACATCTCCTCAAAGGCGGCAGCGGCGGCGCAGGCATCGAACCCGGCGATCCTGACAAAAGCCTCGTCTACCAGCGCGTCCTCCTCCCCCAGGAACACGAGGACGCCATGCCACCCAAAGGTAAAGGGAAACCCCTCACCTTCGCAGAAACCGAACTCGTCAAAAACTGGATCCTCGAAGGTGCCCAGTTCGGCGACTGGAAAGGCTCAGACGCCGCCACCACCGCCGCCACCGCCCCCGGTTCCCCAGCCAAACGCACCGCCGACCCGCTCGCCGCAGGCGTCACCGAGGCCCCCGCCGACGTCCTCAAGAAAATCGCCGACCTCGGTGCCATCGTCGGCCCGGTCTCCACAGACAGCAAACTCCTCCGCATCGAGTTCGTCGCCAATACCTCCAGCATCACCGACAAAACCGTCGATCTCCTCAAGCCACTCGCCGGCAACATCACCGATCTCGATCTCTCTAACACCAAAATCACCGACGCCTCCATGGCGACCATCGGCACGTTCACCCGCCTCACAAGGCTCTCCATCGGCGGCACCTCCGTCACCGACGCCGGCATCGCCAGTCTCAAAGGGCTCGTCAACCTCGACTCCCTCAACGCCCACAGCACTCAGGTCTCCGACGCCGCCCTCGCCACTCTCCAATCGCTCCGCAAACTCAAGCAGGTCCACTTCTGGAAATCCCGCGTCTCCGCAGAAGGAGCCAAAACCCTCCAGAAGTCCCTCCCCGGTTCCTCCGTCTCCATCGACTGAACCGCCCTCCGCGGCCACCGCCTCCCCACCTCTCCGTGCACCGGCGCAACTTCCTCGACCTCCTCCCGCCCGCCCTCGCCGCTGCCCTCGCGTCCTGCTCTTCCCCCGGCTCACGCCTCGCCTTCCCCGGCACCTCCAGCTTCGCCCTCGGCATCGATGTCCTCGCCGCCTCAGGCTTCGCCGCCCTCCGCAATCAACGGGTCGGCCTCATCACCAACCAGACGTCCGTCAACAGCCGCGGCATCCCCTCCCGCGTCGTCCTCCAGCGCGCACTCGGCCGCAACCTCACCACGCTCTTCACCCCGGAACACGGGCTCGACGGCCGCGAACCCGCCGGCTTCAAAGTCCAAAGCCGACGCGACCCGCTCACCGGCCTCACCGCATGGTCCCTCTACGGCGATACCCGTAAGCCTTCACCCCGCATGCTCGCTAATGTCGATGTCGTCCTCTTCGACCTCCAGGACATCGGCAGCCGATCCTACACTTACATCAGCACCATGGCCCTCGCCATGGAGGCCTGCGCCGAAAACCGCCGCGGCTTCATGGTCCTCGACCGCCCTAACCCCATCGGCGGCAACCGGGTCCAGGGCCCTCCTCTCAACCCGCGCTGGAAATCCTTCGTCGGTCAGATCCCCGTCCCCTACCTCCACGGCATGACCGCAGGCGAACTCGCCCGCATGGGCAACGCCCGCGGCTGGTGGAAAGCCCGCCCCGCCCTCCGCGTCGTCCCCATGCACGGCTGGAACCGCTCCATGGTCTGGCGCGATACCGGGCTCCGCTGGACACCCACCTCTCCTAACATCCCTCACCCGGAATCCCCGCTCTACTACGCCGCCACCGGCATCCTCGGCGGTCTCGACGGGGTCGACATCGGCATCGGCACACCCCATCCCTTCGAGTTCGCCGGCGGAAAAGGCATCGACCCCCATCGCTTCGCCGCCGACCTCTCCGCCCTCCGTCTCCCCGGGGTCCGCTTCCATCCCTACCACAGTCAGAAGAAACCTGGCTTCGCCGGAGTCCGTCTCTCCATCGACCCGCGCGGCAACACCGATCTCATTGCCCTCGCCGTCATCCTAACCTCGGAAGTCGTCCGCCGCAGCAACGGTCTCCCCCTCCGCCAGTCCACCGGCGATACCCGCACGCTCTTCCACAAGGTCTGGGGCTCCGACAATCTCTGGCTCGCCCTCAATTCCCGCACCCCAGCCAATCGCATCATCGCCGGCTTCCAATCCTACGCCCGCTCCTTCGCCGCCGCCCGCCAGCCGTTCCTCATCTACTCCTGACCCACGTACTCCTGACCCACGCACCTCCGGCACCTCCCGGGACTTGCGCGGCCCCCATTCCTCAAGGACCATCCTCCCCACGCATGATCCTCTCGCGCCGTCAGCTCCTCTCCCGGCTCTCCTGCGGCTTCGGCCTCACCGCCCTCGCCGGTCTCTCCGCCGCCGCCCCACGCACGCCTCTCTTCCGCCCGCGCGCCAAAAGCGTCATCTTCTGCTACATGTCAGGCGGCTTCTCCCACGTCGATTCCTTCGATCCCAAACCCGAACTCATCAAACGCGCCGGCCAACCCATGCCCGTCGCCGTCCAGCGCACTCAGTTCAATCAGAACGGCACCATCCAACCCTCCCACTGGGCCTACAAACCCCGCGGCCAGTCAGGCACCGAAATCAGCGACCTCTTCCCACACATCGGCGCTCTCGCCGACGATCTCTGCGTCATCCGCAGCATGACCGCCAAATTCAGCGAGCACGCCCAGGGAAACTTCTTCATGCACTCCGGCTTCCCATTCCTCGGCTACCCCAGCGCCGGCGCATGGACCAGCTACGGTCTCGGCAGCACCGCCGATAACCTCCCAGCCTTCGTCGTCCTCAAATCCGGCGACAGCACCGTCCCCCACGGCGGCGCCGGCCTCTTCGGCAATGGCTTCCTCCCTGCCCTCCACCAGGCGTCCTTCATCAACGCCGACGACGGCGAACCCGTCGCTAACATCAAACCCCGCGAACCCGCCTCCCTCCAGCGCTCCAGACTCGACTTCGTCAGCTCCATGGACCGCCAGTTCGCCGCCTCCAACGCCCCCGGCGATTCCCAGATCGACGCCGCCATCGCCAACGCAGAACTCGCATGGCGCATGCAGGCCGCCGTCCCCGATCTCTGCGACCTCCGCGGCGAATCCGAAGCCACCACCAAGCTCTACGCCCTCGACGACCAGGACCCCAAAACCGCAGCCTACGGCCGTCAGTGTCTCCTCGCCCGCCGTCTCGTCGAACGTGGGGTCCGCTTCGTCGAACTCTCCTGTCTCTCCTACAACATCGGCGGCGGCAACGCCCCCAACCCATGGGACCAGCACGGCGGCATCAAAGACGGCCACGGCCGCATGGGCCATCAGGTCGACCGCCCCATCGCTGGCCTCCTCCGCGACCTCAAATCCCGCGGTCTCCTCGACGAAACCCTCGTCATCTTCGCCGGCGAATTCGGCCGCACTCCCTTCAGTCAGGGCAGCGACGGCCGCGACCACAATCCCTTCGGCTTCAGCATCTGGCTCGCCGGCGGCGGCATCCGCGGCGGTCTCGTCCACGGCGCCACCGACGACTTCGCCTACCACGCGGTCTCCAATCCCTGCTCGGTCTACGATCTCTGGGCCACCGTCCTCCACCAGCTCGGCATGGA
>CANHUG010000058.1 GCA_947462995.1 Verrucomicrobiales bacterium
ACCCTCGGCAAACCCACTCACTTCGAAGCCGCCGACGGCAAATTCTGACTCCACCCCCTCACAACTCCCAACCCGCCCCACACCATGTTCGAACCCGGCGAAAAAGTCGTCTGCGTGGACGATCGCATCCACCCTGAAGTCGCTTGTCTCTACTCCGCCCTCCCCAAAAAGGGCGATACCTACACGGTCCGCGAATGCGAACCAGGTCGCGCCAAATGGGTCAGCGCCCAGAAAGGCTGGGACTCCGTCGACATGAAGGTCCTCCTCGTCGAACTCGTCAACCCGGTCGATCCCTCCACGCTCCTCGGCTGCCCGTCCGAACTCGGCTTCGCCGCACGTCGCTTCGTCCCGCTCGAGGAATTCACCCAGACCGAGGAAGTCGAAAACGAGAACCTCATCCCCGCAGGCGCAGAACGTTAGGCCCAGCGCCCGCGCCCCCTACTCCGGCGGAAACGCTCCGCCACCCTCACAAAATTACCCCGGGCCGCACATCGCGGGCCGCGGGTACTTTGCGCAGCCACGCCTCAGCCGCCGCCGCCACCGCATCCACCTGCTCCGCCGCCGCCCCAGTCCGCGCCGCCCCGGCCTCGAACAATTCCTGCAACCGCTCCCGCGTCAGCCCCAACCGCTCATCCCCAGCCACCCGGTCCAGCAAATCGTTCTCCGTCACCCCGCCGCCGCGCAAATCCCGCGCCGCCGCCACCGCATGCTCCTTGATCGCCTCGTGCGCCGTCTCCCGTCCCACCCCGTTCCGCACCGCTTCCATCAGAATCGTCGTCGTCAGCAGAAACGGCAGATACCGCGCCGTCTCCCGTCCCACCACCGCAGGATACACTTCCATCTGCCCCAGAATCACCAGCGTCGTCTCCAGTAACCCGTCCATCGCAAAAAAACTGTCAGGCAACACCACCCGCCGCACCACCGAACACGACACATCCCCCTCATTCCACTGATCCCCCGCCAGCCCCGCAGCCATCGTCACATGCCCCTTCAAGATCGCATGCAGTCCGTTGATCCGCTCGCACGACCTGCTGTTCATCTTGTGCGGCATCGCACTCGACCCAGTCTGCCCAGGCGCAAACCCTTCGCTCGCCAGTTCATGACCAGCCATCAATCTCAAGGTCTTCGCCAGGGACGACGGCCCGCTCGCCGCATCGCACAACGCACTCACCACCCGGAAATCCAGACTCCTCGGATACACCTGCCCCACCGCTCGGAACGACGACGGCAACCCCAGATGCTTCACCATCTCCTCCTCCAGCCGCGCCACTTTCTCAGCATCCCCCTCAAACAGATTCAACTGATCCAACTGGGTCCCCGTCGCCCCCTTGATCCCACGCACCGGATACGTCGCCAGCAGATGCTCCAGCGCCGTCAGTCCGCCTAGCAATTCCTCCCCGAACATCGCCAGGCGCTTCCCGAACGTCGTCGTCTGCGCCGCCACATTGTGCGTCCGCGCCGTCAGAATCAGATCCCGCGTCTCCACCGCCCGGCCACTCAACGCCGCCAGCACCGCCACCGCCTTCTCCAGAATCACCTGCAGCGACCGGTAAACCTGCAGCTGCTCCACATTCTCCGTCAGATCCCGGCTCGTCATCCCTTTGTGAATCTGCTCGTGCCCGGCCAGCTCGCAGAACTCGTCAATCCGCGCCTTCACATCATGCCGCGTCACCCGCTCCCGCTCCATGATCCGCCCCACGTTGATCTCACCCTTCACCCGCTCGTAATCCGCAATCGCCTCCGCAGGAATCTCCAACCCCAGCGCCCGCTGCGCCTTCATCACCGCAATCCACAACTCACGCTCCAGCAGGATCTTCCCCTCCGGTGACCAGATCGCTGTCATGGATGGGGTGGCGTAGCGCTCGGCAAGGACGTTCGGAATCATGGTGGCTGCTCAATTTTCGGTTTCTTCCCTCCGCCCTAATCAGGCATCCGCTCCCGGTCAATCGCCCTCACCCGCATCCTCAACCGTCTCCTCTCCAGCCTCCGCTCCCACAAGGTGCCCGTCCGCATACCGCTCCCCAGCCCCCACCATCACCGGCACCGCCTCGCATACCTGCCTCCACCCCGGAAAATTCCACTTGTTAGGAAAATCACGGCACTGCTGCGGCTTCACTGCATTGATCACACACCCGCCCCCCTCCAGAAAAATGCACGAGTGATCCTCCCGGTCAATAATCGACAACCCCAGCCGGTCCGCCCGCAGTCTCGTGTACCCATCCACAAACGCCTGCTCCTCCATCCCCAGATACCCCGCAATCGCCGTGATCTCCGCCGCACTCACCTTCACATCCCCAACCCACCGGCAGCAATTCGTGCAGCGCTGGCATTGCCAGTAAACATGTCCCTTCGGCGGCGTGCTCATCTACCCACAACCAATACATCCATCGCCCCACCGCAAGCCCGTCCCTCACCTCATCGCCCGCCCCCTCCCGGCACACTCTCCGCCGCCGGAACTTCCTCCAGCTGCGTGATCACCACCGGCTTCCCTAACTTCGTATACACCAGCTCCGTCAGCGCCGGAACATTCCCGAAACTCAGCACCACCACCGCACGCCGGATCACCGGCCCCGACTTCGACATCAGCACCCAGTAATCCAACGGCGTCTCCGGCGTCGCCTCCCGGCTCCGCACCCGCACCAACCGCTCCCCGTTGACCACTTCCTCCCCCTCCACCGTGAATTCATGCTGCGCCGTCACCTTGAACCCCGGATCCACCGGCGATGTCAGGGTCCGCAGCAACCCAGCCGTCGTCTCGCGATCCGCATCCTCCACCCACGTCTTCCCTTCATCCCCTGACACCCAGAACCCCTGATTCCCCGCCAACCGCACCTGCTTCTTCCCGTCAAACCCCGTCAGCTTCACCTCCGCCGCCTCCAGCGTCATCGCCGCCTCCATCCACGCGGTCTTCTCCCCCGCCCGGAACTCCGCCTTCACTTCGTACGACTTCAACCCTGCCATGTTCGCAAACGCCTTGTCTAGCAACTCACGCGCACTCCCCGCCAGCACCCGATCCTTCTCCTGCGTCCGCAAATGCAGCGCCACATCCGATACCATCGTCTGCACCGACTCATAAACCCGCGCCGCCGGCTCCTTGTCCACCACCGCCTTCACCACCGGCTGCCACAACGCCGCAGGCAACCCGGACTTCGCACCGTCCGCCCCAATGATCGCCCCCAGTCGCGCCACCAGTTCCTCCCCGGGCTTGTACGCAATCAGCAGCGCAAAACTTGTCAGCACCATCCGCGCCTCACGTCTCCCCCCCGCATCGTCTAACTTCTCCAACAGGGGATTGATCCCGTCCATCAGATACTCCACCACCGCCGCCCCAGCCTTGTCCCGCTGCTCCGGCCCGGGATCCCCCGGCAACGGCGGCAGCACCAGCTTCATCCCCGCCGCAATCGCCTCCGCCTCCAGCACATACGGCCGCCACTGAGCCTCCGGCAACTCCCTCAACCGCAGCATCACCGCATGCCCGATGTCCGCCGCCAGCTCCACCGCCCCTTCCTTCCCAACCGGCAATTCCTCCCGCCGCAATCCCAGAATCCGCGGCCCGTCCCCGTCCTTCGCAGGCTCATGCACCACCAGATACTCCCGCTGCGCCCTCCGCTCATACCTCGAAAACCACCGCAGGGTCACATAACTCCCAGGCTTCTCCGGCGGCCCGCTCAAATCCACCAGACTCCGGTCCTCCAGCAGCAAGGCCGACTTCAACTTCCCTAACTCCGCCGTCTGCCCCTTCAGCGTCGCCACCACATCCGCCTCCGCATGCCGCTCAAACGCCTGATACCCCCATCCCTTCATCCCCGCCCCGTAATCCCCAGCGTCCACCGCCTTCATCCACCCCCGCCCCACCGCCACCGCTCCCTTCAACACCCGCTCCTGATCCGCCGCCGCCTTCTCCATCGCCTTCTGCATCTCCGCCTTCTCCGCAGCCTGCTCCGCTTCCGTCTTCACCTTCGGCTTCGCCGCTGCCTCCCCCGTCCCACCCGCAGTCTGCCCGCACGCATCCATCGCCGCAGCTCCCCACGTCACCACCAGCGCCACTCCTGTGATCAGTCGTCTCATCATATTCCCCACACCATGCCACACCTCATCACCCCGGAAAAGCCATTCTTCACAACCTCCCACCACCCCCGCGAATCGCCGTCGCCTCCTCCCCCAGCCGCCTCCACATTCCTCCAACATGGACTCTCCCGCCACTCTCACCTGCGCCATCACCGGCCGCACCCTCTCGCCAGACGACGCCGTCCCCTGCCGCGGGCTCCGCCCCTCCCTCCTCCGCTTCATCCAGAAACGATTCCCCGCCATCACCCGCGATTCCATCGTCGCCAACGACGCCCTCCCTGACCTCAAAGCCGCCTACGTCGAAGAATCCCTCGCCGACGAAATCGGCGAAATCACCCACCTCGAACGCGCCGTCATCCGCAGTCTCGAAGAACACGAGGTCATCTCCGAACCCCCCGAAGACGCCGCCGCCCTCGCCTCCCGCACTCTCGGCGAACGCCTCGCCGACCACCTCGCCTCCTTCGGCGGCAGCTGGACCTTCATCCTCACCTTCGGAGCCTTCCTCACCCTCTGGATCTTCCTCAATACCGCCATCTGGCGCTCCAACCCACCAGACCCCTACCCCTACATCCTCCTCAACCTCCTCCTCTCCTGCATCGCCGCCCTCCAGGCCCCCGTCATCATGATGAGCCAGCGCCGCCAGGAATCCCGCGACCGCAACCGCGCCGAACAGGACTACCGCATCAACCTCAAAGCCGAACTCGAAATCCGCCACCTCCACGAAAAACTCGACCACCTCCTCTACCACCACAGTCAACGGCTCCTCGAAATCCAAACCATCCAGACCGACCTCCTCAGCCAACTCCTCGACGCCCACCGCTTGCACGATCGCATCCCCGCGCCTGATGTAAAACCATGACCGATTCCCAGAAGGACTCCGCCGCCACCATCATCTTCGGCTCCCGCGACTCCAAAGCCGCCATCGAAGCCGGCTCCGCCTTCGCACCGAAATTCGACGCCGATGGCCTCATCACCGCCGTCGCCGTCGACGCCATCACCGGCACCGTCCTCATGGTCGCCTTCATGAACGAGGAATCCCTCCGCCTCACCCTCTCCCTCGGCGAAGCCGTTTACTTCAGCCGCAGCCGCCAGCGGCTCTGGCACAAAGGCGAAGAAAGCGGCCACGTCCAGAAAATCGTCGAAATCCTCACCGATTGCGACCAGGACGCGCTCGTCCTCCGCGTCGATCAGAAAGGCCCCGGAGCCTGCCACACCGGCTACCGCTCCTGCTTCTTCCGCAGCGTCTCCGTCGCCGAAAACCGCGAGGCCTCCCTCCGCACCATCTATCCATCCAAGGAATACGACCCCGCCGCCGTCTACAAACCCTGACAGCCCTCCCCAGCGGCATCCACCGTAGCAAGCAAAGTGGCACGGGCGTCCCGCCTGTGACCCTCAGTGCCAAAGCCCATCCCTCCCCAGCGGCAAGCCACCGTAGCAAGGCCGTCCCGGCCTTGTCTCCCCACAAGCCCCCGTCCCGTAGGGACGACCGGTAACCAGCCGGGGCGTGCCGCGAGCCTCTCGCGGTACCCCCGGTTCCCAAAACCATACCACAGGACCCCGTAGGGGTCCCCCCCTCCCCACACGCCCTCACCGCACCCGCGTCACGACACCCGGTGACGCGCCGCAAACGCCTTGATCCGCCCTAGCGCCGTCGCAAGGTTCTGATCATCCGTCGCATAACAACACCGCACAAATCCCTCACCCGCCGTCCCGAACGCCGTCCCCGGCACCACCGCCACCTTCTCCTCCTCCAGCAACCGCTGCGCAAACTCACGGCTGCTCAACCCCGTGCTCCGGATCTCCGGAAACGCATAAAAAGCCCCCCCTGGCTGAAAACAACTCAGCCCAGCCGCATTCAGCTCGGAAACCACAAGGTTCCTCCGGTGCCAGTACGCCTTCCGCATCTTCTCCACCGGCCCAGCCCCGTTCTCCAGCGCTTCCACCGCCGCAATCTGCGCCGTGATCGGCGCACACAGCATCGAATACTGATGCACCTTCATCATCGCTTCCGTCAGCTCCGGCGGACTGCACGCATACCCCAGCCGGAATCCCGTCATCGCAAACGCCTTCGAAAACCCGTGCATCAGAATCGTCCGCTCCTTCATCCCCGGCAGCGCCGCAATACTGTGATGCTCCCTGTCATCATACAGCAACTCACTGTAAATCTCATCCGTGATCACAATCAGATCATGCTGCTTCGCCAGATCCGCAATCCCCTCCAACTCCGCCTTCGGCTGCACCCCACCCGTCGGATTCGTCGGGAAATTCAGCATGATGATCTTCGTCTTCGGCGTGATCGCCTTCTCCACGTCCGAAGCACGCAGCGCAAAATCATCCTCGATCTTCGTCTCCACCGTCACCGGCGTCCCGTACGCCATGTAAATGCTCGGATTGTAACTAACGTAACACGGCTCGTGATAAATCACTTCCTCCCCGGGATTCAAAAGCGCCCGGAACGCCAGATCCAATGCCTCACTCACCCCCACCGTCACCAGCACCTCCGTCGTCGGCTGATACTGCACGTGAAACTTCGCCGCCACATACTTCGCAATACTCTTCCTCAACTCCAGCAGCCCGAGATTGCTCGTGTACGAGGTCTGCCCTTTCTCCAGCGAAAAAATCGCCGCCTCGCGAATATGCCAGGGCGAACAGAAATCCGGCTCGCCCACGCCCAGCGAAATCACATCGCCAGCCGCTAGCACCAATTCGAAAAACTCACGGATACCCGAGCGCGGCACCGCCTGCACGCGCGCTGAAATCTTGTCTGACAAGCTCATGAAAAATTAGTCTGGGGGGGAGGGGAAAAATCACTTCGCCTTTCAAGGCGACACCGGCAGCCGCCCGCCGCTCGACGACGCGTGCGACAGAAATCCGTTCTGCTTGTAAACCTTCAGCTGGAAATGCGTCGCCGTACTCAGCACACCCTCCAGCGAACTCAGCTTCTCCGACACAAACCTCGCCACATCCCGCAGGTCACTCCCCTGCACCACCACCGCCAGATCATGCCCGCCTGACATCAGCCAGCAGCTCACCACCTGGTCAAACCGCGCAATCCGCTCCGCAATCCGGTCAAATCCACCACCACGCTCTGGCGTCACCTTCACCTCAATCAGCGCCAGCACGCCCGTGTCATTCGCCTTCTCAGGATCCAGCACCGCCTGATACCCCAGAATCGTCCCGTCCCGCTCCTTCGCCGCAATCTCCGCCGCCACTTCCTCCGCCGTCCGGTTCAACTGCGCACCCAGTTGCTCCGCACTCAGGCGGGCATCCTGCTGAAGTAATTCAAGTAGCGGATCCATGTCGGCGTTTCGTTTTGTGATGATCATCTCCCCCGATCACCGCATCGGCAGCATGAGGGAATCTGCTCATAACCGCCCGTCTCTCCCGCGCAACCGCTCTCGCCACTTCCTCTCCCCCCACTCACCGGCCCGCCAGCAACCGGTCAAACTTCTTCGACCGGTTCGCATACGCCGGATACTCACCCTCCCGCGCCCCCGGCGGCAGATACCTCCAATGCTTGTACATCCACATCCAGCACTCCGGATACTCCCGGAACACCGGCTCAAACACATCCCAGCAACGCTGCGCCACCACCTGATAATCCTCATCCGCACCCACCAGAAACGGCTCGAAAAACCGTAGTCTCCACCGCCCATCCTTCCCTGGCAACGCCAGCGCCGGCACCAGCGGCTTCCCCGTCCGCGCCGCCAGCGCACAATGCAGCACACTGATGCTCACCCACCGCCCGAACATCCTCACCGGCACCGCCGCCTGATCCGGCGGCACATTCAAATCCACCAGCGCCGCCGCACACCCGCCACGCTTCAAATGCTTGAACAACTTCAGCATCGCCCCCTCCTGCGGAATAATCGTTTGCCTCCCGTTCTGCGACCGCAACGCCCGGAACAATTCCGTCAGCGGCGGATTCTTGAAATCCTGCGCAATGATCATGCACGGGCTCGACCGCAACGCCCGCCCCAGCGACAACCACTCGAAATTCCCGAAGTGCGCCGTCGCAAACACACACCCGCCCTCCAGACACGCCCGCTCCGCCTCCGGCGTGTCCCACTCAAACTCAAACCACCGGTCAAATCCCTCCTCCGTCAGCCGCGGACTCCAGAAAAACTCCGCAAACGTCGTCGCAAACCGCCGGTAACACCGCCGCAGCAACCGCCCGCGCTCCTTCTCCCCCATCGCCTCACCATACACCACCTCCAGATTCATCCCCCCAGCCGCCCGACCTCTCCCATCCACCGCCCACGCCACCGTCCCCAGCACCCCGGCCGCCATCCTCACCAACCCTAACGGCAATCGCGGAATCACCGCCACCGCCGCGCGCAACACCGCATGCTCCAGCGCAAACCGCAGTCTCAACAGCCTTCCCGGCCCTTCCCCTGCCCCCTTCATGGCTTCTTGCTCACCGGATCGATCGGATTCTCCTTCTCCCCTCCCCCCTCAGGCACCGCCGATTCCGCCGCCGCACCCGCCGCACCTTCCCCTCCCTCCGGCGCCACCACCGGCACCGCCAGCTTCGCCTTCAACCGGTCTTCCCAGTGATGCAGCTTCGCTGGATCAGCACCCAGCTTCCCTAGCAACTCACTGCACTTCGCATGCCACTCTTCATAATCCGGCTGCCGGGGCTTCTCTGCACTCCCCGGAAAAATCAGATATGTCACCTTCAGATCACTCACCGGACGATTGTACGGCCCAGCCTTCGGATCAATCTCCCGCGCAATCCGCAGACTCGCCTCCCCGCACTTCTCCGACGGGCCGTAATCCCCCACAATCGCCGGCAGCATCTTATCCCCGCAGATCACCACCGCATAATCCCCGATCGATGGCGTGTACGCACTCGATCCCTTGAAGCTCCGGAACGACAACGGAATCACCACAAACGGATCCTCCTGTGCAATCAGGTACGACCGCTTCTTCAAATCCGCGATCCGCGTCGGCAACTCCGCGATCCGCGCCTGCATCGACTTCTTCTCCACACTCCCCGCCCCTCCCACCTTCGCCTTCAATTCCCCCAGCTCCGCCTCCAGCCGCGGCACTAGCGGATTCACCTTTTCCGTCACCTTCGCCCACCCGTAACTCGTGCTCGGCTGAAAATGCTGGCTCTTGTAAAGATAGTCATCAAACGACTCCATCCGGTCGCCATCACTCCCGTCACTCACCACATCCATCTCACCCTGCAGCCACAGCGCCTTCTGCTTACCCTCCGCTCCCTCCAGCTCCAAAGCCGTCTCCAGATCGTAAAAATTATGCCGGCTCAGCAACCGGTCCAATCGCAGAATATTCGTCTTCACCGCCGCCTGCTTCACCGCATACGCATGATGATAGAACCCTGACACTTTCCCGCGCTTCAGCAGATCCCTCAACTCGGGAAAAAATCCCGGCAGCGCCGGATTGATCCCGCACAGTTCCTCATACGTCTTCGCCGCCTCCGGCACCCGCACCTTCACCGTCACCTCCACCTGATAACTGTCCGCACTCCCACGCTCGGTCGTCGCCCGCTTCCCCTTCTCCGGCTCGATCTTCGACACCACCTTCACCCCGGAAAACATCGTCGCCGCATCCTTCTGCGAACTCAATGACGGGCCCTCCGGCAACGCCGGCGGCGGGGTCGGCACCGGCACTTCCACCCGCTTCTCCACAATCTTCTCCACCACCTCCCGCTTCACCACCACCCGCTCGGTCCGCATCCGATCTACCAACCGCACCACCCCGCGCTTCACCGACGGCACCAGCAGCACCCCGCCACCCACCGCCAACGCCACCACCAGCGGCACAATCCACCGCGGCCGCTTCGGCGGTTCACTCCCCCAGGGTTGCAACAGGCTGCCAGGCGGACTCATCACACATCAACGGTTAAGATACCCAGCCACCCCCGCCGCCACCCCAAGCACCGACAGCACCGCCATGATCCCCGCTGGGTACCACGCCTTCGTCTTCAGAAACACCGGCAGAAACCGCCCCATCAGCAACCCCGACACCACCGCTCCCACCACATACCCCACCGGCGGATTCTTCAGCGCCATCATCCCCGCCACCACCAGCAGCACGCCACTCACCCCACCCGCAAACAACGACGCCCGGCTCTTCGCCTTCACAAATCCCAAAATGCCCAGCACAAGGCTCGCCAGCCCGAAGAAAACAAAATAATCAGAGTATCGCACAGCAGTTCTATAGTCAGGGTTGATCCGCAGCCTTACGCGGCCGCCGCCACAGCATGGCACGAAGCAGCACCCGTGGCAATGACCGGAATCACCGCGGTCACCCCGCTCAGCGAAAACCGCGACCGCTTCCCCATCATCAGATCCGTTCCTCCGTCTCCGCCTTCAGAATGTCCTCAAGCGTCTCCCGCCGCGAAATCTGCGTCACACTCCCGTCAGGCTCCAGCCACAACTGCGGCGCCTTCCCGATCGAATTATAATTGCTGCTCATCGCATACCCATACGCCCCCGCATCCCGGATCGCCAGCAGATCCCCAGCCGCCACCTTCGGCAACTCCCGGGGCTGAATCAGTTCCGCATCGTCCCGCGTGAACACATCCCCGCTCTCACACAACGGCCCAGCCACCACCACCGCCTCCGTCTCCCCGCCACTCTCGCGACCCACCACACTGATCCCGTGCCACGACCCATACATCGCCGGCCGCACCAGATCCACAAAACCCGCATCCACCATCGCAAACACCGCACCGGATCCCTTCTCGTTCGTCTGCGTCCGCTTCACATCCGTCACCCGCGTCACAAGGGTGCACGTCGGTGCCACATAATAACGCCCCGGCTCAATCTCCACGCGCACCGCCCGACCCGCCGCCTCACTCAACCTCACCTGCGCCTTCGCAAACAATTCCTTCAACCGGCCCAGCGGCACCTTCGCCCCCGCATCACGATAATTGTGAGGAATCCCCCCGCCAAGGCTCACCGCCTCCAACCCCGGAAACAACGGCACCATCCCCACAAACAACTCCGCCAGTCTCCCCAGATTCTCCAGCAGTTCCTCAAACTGCGGCCCGCTCCCGATGTGCGCATGCAGCATCACCACCGTCATCCCAGCCGCCGCCGCCCGCTCCGCCGCATCCGCCGCATCCGCATGCCAGATCCCATGCTTCGAACTCGGCCCGCCCGTATCACACGAATTCACATGCCCGTGCCCAAACCCCGGATTGATCCGCAACGACACTCTCCCCCGATACCCCGCCCGCGCCAGTTCATCAATCATCCCCGGCGAACCGATGTTCGGCAGCACGCCATGCCTCAGCACCGTATCCAGCGCATTGTCCCGGAACACATCCGCCGTAAAACAAATCACCGGCGGCTCCATCCCCGCCGCGTGCCCCGCATGCAGCGCCCGCAGCACTTCATTCCCAGACACCGCATCAATCCAGATCCCCGCCCCCGCCATCTCCCGCAATACCTTCGTCGCCGGACACGCCTTCATCGCAAACCGCGCCTGCACCCCCGGCAAATCCGTCAGCTCCCGAATCTCCCCAATCCGCTCCCGCAGCAACCCGGCATCATATATCCAGAATGGCGTGCCAACAGTCTCGGCAAGGCGTTGCAGCAGGGCAGGATCGTGTGACTTCATGATTTTCTCGTGGCTAAAAAATGGCCCGCACGATGAACGCCCGCCGCGCCCGCGCAAGTCCAGCCTTCACTACCTCCATCCCCGCTTCTCCCCACCCCTCCCCACCCATTCCCCCGCGCCACCGCATTGCCACACCCCTCCACCCTGTGCCATCCTCCCGCCCAGCCCAACCTCTCCAAACCCAGCTCCCATGAACCGCATCACAAGCCTCTACCTAGGCATCGCCGCCGAAAGCTGGGTCCGCTACGCCCTCACCGCCGGCATCGCATGGCTCCTCGCCTCCGTCTTCTTCAAAAAACGCTGGCAACACCGCAAAATCATCCCCCGCGACCCACGCAAAGCCGACATCCAGCGCGAAATCTTCTGGTCCTCCATCACCGCCCTCATCTACGGACTCGTCGGCACCGCCACCATCCTCGTCGGCAAAGACGGCTCATGGAAACTCTACCGCCGCATCGACGACCACGGCTGGCTCTGGTTCGCCACCAGCATCGTCCTCGCCATCCTCATCCACGACACATGGTTCTACTGGACCCACCGACTCATGCACCACCGCTGGCTCTTCAAATGGGTCCACCGCATCCACCACCAGAGCACCAACCCAAGCCCATGGGCCGCCTACTCCTTCAGCCCACTCGAAGCCGCCACCCAGGCCTGCATCTTCCCCATCCTCATGTTCTCCATCCCCATGCACCCGATCGCCTACGCCGTCTTCATGACATGGCAGATCGTCAATAACGTCATCGGCCACACCGGCTACGAATACTTCCCCCACCGCCTCATGAACTCATGGCTCGGCAAATTCCTCAACACCCCCACCAACCACATCCAACACCACGAAAAACCACGCGGCAACTTCGGCCTCTACTTCAATTACTGGGACCGCATCATGCGCACCAACCACCCAGACTACGAACAACGATTCCGCTCCGTCACCTCCACCCCCCGCTCCCCGAACTAACACCACCACTCACTCACGCACCACCCCCACCACTTGCTCCAAAGGAGCAACTCCATACCAGCCTGGGGCATCGCCCTCTCAACACCCCCACCGCCCCCCTTTCCACGCGCCAACGGCGCAACTCCATACCAGCCTGGGGCATCGCCCCAGGTGAACCGTAACAAAATATTCCCAAGCCCTGAAAGGGCGTCCTACCCGCACCCACGCACCCCGACCACTTGCTCCAAAGGAGCAATCCACACCAGCCTGGGGCATCGCCCAAGGTGCACCATAGCAGCATATTCTCAAGCCGTGAATGGGCGCCACCCTCGCACCCGGTGGTTGAACAACGCCCCAATCCACCGGGCTTCCATATTCCCTTCCCCCGCTAGGAACTGCATCCCGCTACCGGCCCTCCTGCTTTCTCAATGACCAGCCCCCGTCATACCGGCACCACGAGTCCCTCAGCCTCAGCGAGCTTCTTCTGATTGACATCGAAAGTCAGGAACTCCACCGCCCCGAGCTGAAGCGCCGTGGCAACATGAAGGATGTCCGCGAGCCGATGCCCCGCGCCGATCGTGTGGGCACTGCTCAATGCCTCCGCACGCTGATGCACTGCCGACCAATCCACAGGAATCGTTGAGAGCAGCCCAACGTTAAGATCAATCTGCAGGTCGTTGAGCATCTGCTGGCCTTCCGTTTGCGAGAAGCCTTTGCTGCGGTCGTTGAGATGCAGCCGAATCTGCAGGCGGACAGACTGCCGGAACTCCAGCAGCAGAAGACTCGACACACTCAAAGCTCCACTCAACCCACCCATGAACTCATCAGCGCGCGGAGAACTGGCCTGCGTCCGATACAACGCGCAGAGAAATGACGTGCCCGGAAAACACCTCATCCTTCCTCCCCATCAAGTTCATCAGCCCTCATCGACGCAACTTCCGCCTCGGTAAAAACGCGGTCCCCCCAAATCGCCCGCCGCCGTGCCGCGAAGTCCGGCTTCACAGGTCGCACGGACGCATCAGCACGCCATGCGGTCAGCATTCCAATCGGCCGACCGCGCTTCTCGATGCAAATCTCCTCCCCCTCCAAAAGCCACGCCTCAAGCATCGAAAAGGAGTTACGTAAATCTCGGACGGTCACCGTTTTCATGATGTGGACAAATCATGTCCACATCCCAAAGCGTCAACTTTTTCACGCCGGACATCGGGCACACGACAGCACCATGGCCACACCCCCGACACCCTCAATTCGGATTCCCCTCATTCCGCCACGCATCAATCGCTCCATCATCGGTCTGAGGCAGGACGCCGACCTCGTTCGCATGACACGCCGCAAGCGGCCCATGCAGTTCCGCCCGACCCTCAACAACCTTCATTCCGTCGGATAGTCACCCTCCACGACCCCAGTCGCCACCCGCTGTTCACGCGCCGCCTCCTCACTCCCCGCACGAACCAACTTCTCGGCATCCGTTTCCTCACTCCCCTCCACCCGATCGGGCACCTGACGACCTGCCGCACCCGGCAATCCATCCCACTCCGTCATCTCCGCCGTGTCCCGGCTGACCTCCGGCGCACGACTCTCACCGTCATTGATCGCAGCATCTTCCATCACCTCATCATCCAGAGCCCCGGAATCAGGCAACCCATCCTTCGGATCCATCAGCGTTTTCATAGACACGCACCCTGCCCAGCCCGCAATCCCCAGACCATGGGGTCTTCACCCCAGGTGACCCATAACAAAATATTCCCAAGCCCTGAAAGGGCGCCACACCCACACCCGAAACCCGCACATCCATCGCCCCCAACACCCCCGCGAATTGCTCCAAAGGAGCAACCTATACCAGCCTGGGGCATCGCCCCAGGTGACCCATAACAACATATTCTTTAGCCCTGAAAGGGCGCCTCACCCACACCCACGCACCACTCCCGCCACTTGCTCCAAAGGAGCAACCTATACCAGCCAGGGGCATCGCCCCATATGCGTTAACCTAGTAATTATAGTCAGGCTCCTCAACCGCCCGGGGCGTGATGGCTCGCAGCCTCTTCATCTGCCGCCCACGGACGCGCTTTGAACTTCGACTGCTTTGCCTCAGTCTGGCACCAGCCTTCAGAAAATGCCCGACGCCCAAGGGCATGGCAAGC
>CANHUG010000059.1 GCA_947462995.1 Verrucomicrobiales bacterium
GAAACGATGAGGAAAGCGAGTCGTTGCGGGGACTCACCGATCGGAGAGCCGGATGCGGGAAATCCGCCCGTCCGGTTCGGAGGGAGGGGTGGAGCAAGCCAATGCTCCATCCCTACCCCTATAGAGCCTTCGGCTGGCTTGTTCGGTGGGGCTTGTGGGGAGAGGCGCGTGCCCGGGCTTGTTCGGAGACAAGGCCGGGACGGCCTTGTTACGGCTGGGGGGTTGGGCGTTGCCAGCGTTGCCAGCATTCGAGGAAGCCTTCGGCGAAGTCTTCGGGGCGGGCGGCGGTCCATGCGTCGATTTCGTGCGGGGCCATCCAGACGCCGGTTTCGATTTCAGCGGGGGGCCAATGGAGCGGTTGGTCGGAGTGGGTGGTGAAGAGTTCGACGAATTCCATGCCTGTGCCGGGGCAGGCTGGGACGGTGGCGGCGAGGAGGAGCCGGTCGGGGGTGGTGCGGATGCCGAGTTCTTCTTCGAGTTCGCGTACGGCGCAGGGGAGGTAGGCTTCGCCGGCGTCGAGGTGGCCAGCGGCGCTGCTGTCCCATTTGCCTGGCATTTTGTCTTTGAGGTGGGAACGCTTCTGGAGGAAGACCTCGCCTGCGGCATTGAGGACGAAGATGTGGACGGCGCGGTGACGCCAGCCGTTGGCGTGGACGACGGCGCGTGGGGCGGTGGAGGTGACGACATTGTGTTCGTCGACGACGTCGAAGAGTTCGTCGTCGCGCTGGGCGGGCGGGGCGTCGTGGCCGCGCCATGCGTCGGCGAGGGCGACCCATTGGGCGACGGAGAGTTCCTGACCGCGGGCGGTGGGATTGATGTTGGCGGCGGCGGCGATGACGTCCCATGGACGGTCGTCGCGTGGAGGGAGGAGATTGCGGAGCATTTTCCGGCGCTGGGAGAAGCCCGAGCGGAGGAGGTGGTCGATGGCGGCCTCGTCGAAGGGAGGGAGATCGTGGCGCGGGCGCGGAGTTAGGACGACGACCCCGCTATCGACTTTGGGGCGTGGGACGAAGATGTCGGGCGGGAGTTTGCGGACCATGGCGGCGTTCCAGCGGAGCTGGGTGCGGACGCTGAGGAGCCCGCAGTCGGGGGTGCCGGGGGCGGCGCAGAGACGGTCGCAGACCTCCTTCTGGAGCGTGAAGACGGCGCGCTGGACGGGGCTAGGGTTGGCGAGCCAGCGGCGGACGATTTCGGTGCCGACCGAGTAGGGGAGGGCGCCGATGAGTTTGAGCGGCTGGGATCTGAAGTAGGGGCGGAGGTCGAAGTGGAGGGCGTCGCCGTGGATGACGGTGACACCGGGGAGCGAGCCGTATTTGGCGCGGACGAGTTCGACGATTTCGTCATCCTTTTCGAGGAGGATGAGGTTGCGTGCGGATTTGACGAGGTGGGTGGTGAGGGCTCCCATGCCTGGGCCGATTTCGATGACGGTGTCTTCTGGGGCGATTTCGAGTTGGTCGACGATCCATGAGGCGACGGAGACGTCGGTCATGAAGTTCTGGCCCATGCCTTTGGCTGGTTCGATGCCTGCGGCGGAGAGATCGCGGCGCTGGCGGCGCTGGTCGTCGCTGCGGTAGTGGTTGGATTTGCGCATGGTGTGGGAAGGGGGAAAGATGTCAGGGAGGCGGGAGGAGAGCGGGCGGAGAGGAGAGCGGGGAGAGGGCGTGGGGGAGGATGGCGGAGAAGGCGGAGACGGCGGCGGCTTCGGCGGCGGGGTCGTGCTGGAGCCCGTTGACGGTGGCGACGAGAGCGGACTGGTGGAGGGCCTTGCGGGAAGTCAGGTGGAAGCGGGCGAGGACGGCGGCGGGGTCGGGCTGGAGGTGTGAGGGGATGGCGTGCCAGATGGCGGCGGCGACGTCGGAGGCCATGCGGCCGAGGCCTGCGAGGTCGTGGTGGCGGTGGTCGTAGGCGTCGCAGAGTTCGGCCTGGCAGATTTGGAGGTCCGGGAGCGAATGCCATGCGTGGAGCATGCGGATTTCTGCGTCCCAGCCGGTGCCGAAGTGGATGTGCTTGAGAGCGGAGCGCCGGAGACACCATTCGCCGGAGAGGGCGTAGCGGAACTGGCCGAGATAGTCGAGCCACGGGATGGGCTGGGTGGCGGATTCGGCGAGGGCGAGGCGGAGCGGTTGGAAGAGGAGACGGAAGAGACGCCCGTGGAGGGAAGCGGCGTGGCGGGCGTACCAGCCCTTGGTGCCTGCGAAGCCGGCGTCCGGGTGGAGGACAGGCCATGCGAGACGGGCGAGGAATTCGGGGGAGGCGCAGGTGATGTCGGCGTCGTGGGCGGCGACGGCGAACGTGTTGGGGTTGGCGAGGGCGGCGCGGGTGCAGAGCCAGAGATTGCGGCCCTTGCCGTGAGGGAGGGAGATGGCTTCCGGCGGGAGGGGTGGGGCGTCCGGGTTATCGTGCCAGAGGATTTCGACCGAGCAGGGGAGATCGTTGAAGAGCGATCGGGCGAGGAGGAAGTGGTCGTGGGAGGCGGCGTCGAGCCCGATGACGACGTGGTGGAGCCATGGGGTGGCGGCGAGGGATTGGCGGATCGAGGCGAGGGCAGGTGAGCCGAGTTCGCGGGCGTGGGTGGGGAGGACGAGGGCGAGCGGGCGGAGACGGGACCACGCGGTGAGGTCGCGCTGGAGGGCATCGCCTGCGGCGGAGGCGAGCCGCGGGAGGGAGGTGACGGAGGGGAACTGGAAGAGATCGGACACTGGGCAGAAGGAGGTGATGGATGCAGGGGCGTGCGGCTGCAAGGAGAGGGGCGGCAAATCCCCGCTGGCGGAGGAGGGCTGGATGGGTTGGGGAAAGGGATGGGGCGAGCGCTGATCATTGTGCACTATCATTACCGGCCGGGAGGCGTGCGGCAGGTGGTGGAGTGGGGCGCGGCGGCGGTGGCGCGGTGCTGGGGGTGTGATCGGGTGGTGATGCTGGGTGGGGAGCGCGTGCCGGAGGGATGGCGCGGGGAGTTTGAGCGGGCGGTGTTTCCGATTCCGGTGCGGTGGGAGAGAGATGCGGGTTTGGGGTACTGGAGTGAGTTTGCGGGGGAGGGCGGGGCGGAGGAATTGCTGAGGAGGGAAGTGGGGAGTGGGGATGTGGTGTGGGCGCACAATCTGAGTGTGGGGAGGAGATTGCGATTGGGAGCGATGGTGGTGCGGGTGGCGGAGGCGGCTGGGGCGTCGGTGTGGCTGCACCAGCATGACTGGTGGTGGGATGGGCGGTGGGAGCGCTGGGTGGAGTTTGGGGAGCAGGGAGTGGAGAGCCTTGAGGAGGCGGTGGCGCTGACCTTTCCGGCTGGGGAGCGGGTGAGGACGGTGGCGGTGAATGCGGCGGACGCGAGGTTTGCGAGGGACGTGCTGGGGCGGGCGTGCGGGTTCGGGGGAAATCCGCTAGTGCGGGTGGAGACGGGAGTGGCGGCGGTGGAGGAGGCGCATGGGTGGCTGCGTGGGATGAGCTGGGGGAGGCGAGTGTGGGTGTATCCGGCGCGGGCGTTGCGGCGGAAGAATTTTGCGGAGGCGGTGCTGGTGATGCGGGCGGTGGATGAGGGGGCGATGCTGGTGACGACTGGGGGGGTGAGTTCCGGGGCGGAGCGCGGGTGGTATGCGGGGATGGAGCGGGCGGTGGAGGAAGGCGGGTGGCCGGTGCGGCTGGCGGTGGCGGAGCTGGATGGGGCTCCGACGGTTCCGGCGATGATGGGGGCGGCGGATGCGGTGGTGATGAGTTCGTTGCGGGAGGGATTCGGGCTGCCGTGGTGGGAGGCGGCGGTGTTGCGGCGGCCGTTGCTGGCGCGGCGATTGGCGGGGACGAGGGAGACCCTTGAATCGGTTGGGTTGGGGGCGAGTGCGGCGTGGGATGCGGTGATGGTGTCGAGGGAGACGTTTGATGCTGGGGCGGAGGAGGAGCGGGTGGGCGAGAGGAGGGAGCGCGTGCTGGGGATGCTGCCGGGGGAATTGCGAGAGATTGTTAGTGGGGTGATTGAGCGGAGCGCGGAGGAAGTAGGCAGGCTGGTGGATTTCGGGGCGTTGAGTTTCGAGGCGCAGCGGGAAGTGGTGGATTCCGGGGTGGGGTTGGAGGAGCGGTGGAATTCGTGGTTAGGGGATGTGCGGGGAGGGTTGCGGGTTCCGGCGGAGGTGGATGAGGTGAGGGCTGGGCCGGAGAGGTGGGCGACGCAGTTTTGCGGGATGGGGCCGGATGGGGGAGGGGCGCGCGGGTGCGGGGGCGAGCGGCTGGGTGCGGCGCTGGGCGGGGTGGTGCGGGCGTGGTTGCGGCACCCCTTGTTGTGGCCCTGAGCGGGCGGGTGAGTTTGCTAGCGGCGGTGGCGTGCGGCCTGGGCGGTGCGGCGGCGGGATTCGATGGCGTCGCCGATTTCGGTGGCGAGGCTAGGGGAGCGCTGGAGGAGCTGGTCGATGGAGGTGTTGCTGAAGAGCATGATGACGACATCGGTGACGGCGTTGACGCCGACGTCGTGGGAGGCGGCACCGGCGGAGAGTTGGTCGCCGAAGCATTCGCCGGGGCCGATTTCGCCGATGCGGACGAGCTGGCCGGAAGCGTCTTTGGAAAGGAGGGCGGCGGTGCCGCGGAGGACGAGGGCGAAGCCATGGAAGCCCGAGCCCGGGCGCTGGATGGTTTCGCCGGCGGCGAAATCGATGGTGCGGGGAGGGTTTTCCGCGTCGGCGGCGAGTGCGGGGCGGAAGCGCGGGTGGGATTTGAGGAGGGCCTCTGGGGCTGGAGGCGCAGGGCTGGGGGATTCGCCTGGGCCGTATTCCATGGCGATGGGGAACGGGATATTGAGCCCCTCGCGGCGGACGACGTACCAGAGGCGAGTCATGATGGCGTCGCGGGCGATTCCGAGTTCTTCCTGGGCGGCGACGGAGAAGATGAGCCGGTAGGTGATGGAGAAGTCGGCGTAGTTGGCGGTGGTGACGCGCGGGCCTGGGTCGGCGAGGACGCCTGGGGAGGACTTGAGGAGGTCGAGCATGACCTCTTTGACGCGATTGGGCGGGTCGTCGTAGCTGAAGCCGATTTCGATGACCTCGGTGCGGACGGAGGTGGGTCTGGAGAGATTGCTGAAGGCCCCCTTGTAGAGGGAGACGTTAGGGATGATGAGGAGTTCGCGGGTGGGGCTTTCGATGTGAACGGAGCGCCAGTTGATTTCGATGACCTTGCCGATGACCCCTTCTGCCTTGACCCAGTCGCCGACATTGAGCGGGCGTTCGAAGAGGAGCATGAGGCCGGAGACGATGTTGCCGAGGGGTTCCTGGAGGGCGAGGCCGATGACGATGGAGCCGACTCCGAGGGCGGCGACGGCGCCTTTGACTTCACCGCCCCAGACCCATGAGTAGATGAACATGGCACCGAGGGCGACGATGAGGGCGCGGACGAGGTCGCGGAAGAGCTTGGGGACGCGGGAGCGCCATGAGTCGATGTCCGGGGAGGGCTTGCCGAAGACGACGTCATTGATGACGCCGAGGATGGCGAAGAGGAGGAGGAGGTAGAAGGCGGTCTGGGAGAGACGGGTGGCGATGTGAGCGTCCGGGAGTTCGAGGACGAGCCGGACGAAGATGAGGAGGGCGAGGGCCGGGATGACGAAGTTGCGGAGCGTGCGGAGGAGACCGGTGAAGATGCTGTTGCGGCGGGTGGCGGCGGCGAGGGCTTCGGAGGCGATGAGGAGCGCGACCGGGAAGAGGACCGTCAGGAAGAGAGCCGGGCGGAGGTTAGAGAGCGATTGGTCGAGGAAAGCGATCATGGCGCGGGCGGAGGGGGCGGCCGGTTAGGGGGCGACGGACCATGCCTCGAGGGGAGGTTTGCCATCGGACTCGATGCGGAGCGGGCCGGAGAAGTTGAACTGGTCGCCGGTGCGTTCGCGGACCGGGCTGGTGACGCGGATGGCTGGGCCGTGAGCGGCGGCGAGTTTGCGGGCGATGGAGACGGTATCGCCCCAGAGGTCGTAGAGGAAGCGACGGCGGCCGACGACCCCGCCGACGACCGGGCCGGAGTTGATGCCGACGGCGAGGGAGAGGTCGGCGTCGTGTTCGCGATTGAAGATGGAGACGATGCGGACGGTTTCCTGGGCGAACTGGATGATGCGTCTGGCGTGATCTGGTCTGGTGACGGAGAGCCCGCAGACTGCGAGGTAGGAACCGCCGATGGTTCTGACTTTTTCGATGCCGAGGCGATCGGCGGCGTCGTCGAAGGCGGTGATGAGGTCGCCGAGGTGGGAGAGGGCGGTGGAGTCGCCGGAGGCGGCGCCGAATTCTTCGAGGCCTGAGAGTTCGCTGAAGAGGACGGAGACGTCGGCGAATTCGCGGCTGGCTTTTTCGTCGCCTTCCATGCGTTGGGCGACGGCGGAGGCTGGGAGGATATTGAGGAGGAGTTCCTGATTTTCGCGGACCTGGGATTCGAGTTGCTCCTTCTGAGAGCGGATGCTGTCGGCCATTTCGTTGAAGACGCGGCCGAGTTCGCCGAATTCGTCATGGGAGCCGAGGTGGACTTTGACGTTGGTTTCGCCGTTGCCGAGACGTCTGGCGCCTGCGGTGAGGATGCGGAGTGGTTTTGTCAGGAGACTGGCGAAGAGGAGGGCGATGATGGTGACGGCGATGCCGATGCCTGAGGCGACCATGATGACCTTGCGGCCGAGGGAGCGGACGGGTGCTTCGGCCTCTGCGAGGTCCATTTCGGAGAGGACAGCCCAGCGGAGCGAGTCCATTTCGAGGGGGCCGTAGGAGCTGAGGACGGGGGTGCCGCGGTAGTCGTCGGTTTCGAGGATGCCGGATTTGCCTTTGAGGGCGAGGTCGACGGAAGGCGAGTTGACGGGCATGGTGCAGAGGACATTGCCCTGACGTTCGATGCGGTCGGTGAGGTTGGGGCTGAAGCCGTTTTCGCGGAGATTGCGGATGAAGGCGGCGGGGTTTTCGTGGGCGAAGCGCGAGTTGGTGCGCATGGTTTTGTCCGGGCCGACGAGGTAGGTTTCGCCGGAGTCGCCGAGGCCTTCCTCGCGCCACTGGAAGTTGCCGGTGGCGACGTGGTCGAATTCGTCGATGGGGAACTGGAGGATCATGATGCCTGACATGCTGGGGCCGTCGAAGACCGGGCTCATGATGAAGCCCATGGGGAGGCCGAGGCTGGGGCGGTAGGGTTCGAAGTCGGCGAGTTTGAAGCTGTCGCGGTCGCGAGCGGTGCGAATGGCGCGGACGGCTGCGCCCATGCGGGAATCGGCGTAGGGGCCGTTTTCGACGCTGGTGGCGAACTCCGTGGTTTTCTGAAAGGTGTAGAGGAGATTGAGGGAGGTGGCGTCGACGATCATGACGTCTTCGAAGCCGAAGATGCGGGCGGCTCTGGTGAAGAACATCTGGAGCTTCGCGTGGGTGGCGGCGAAGGCGGATTTGTCGCCTGGGGCGGAGATGAGTTCCTGTTTTTTCTGATAGGGGTGCGGGTTGGCGGCGATGTAGTGGTACTGGAGGTAGCGGGTGACCGGGTCGGTGGGGATGTACTGTTCCGGGACGGGGGTGCCTTCGACGTGTTTGGCGAGAGCGGGGATGAATTCGGAGCGGTAGAAGGTGTCGAGTTTTTCGTTTTCCTGCTGGGAGAGGGAGAGGGACTTGAGGGAATCCCATGAAGTGTGGAATTCGCGGGTGCTTTCGATGACCGTCTGGCTATCCGACATGGCGATGATCTGATCGCGGAGTGATTCGAGTCGGGTGCGGAGGGCGGTGGATTTGGAGACCCGGATGCCGTTGAGTTGGTTGCGGACGCCTTGGATGAGGGCGGCTTTGCCTGAGGCGTAGCTGATCCATGCCATGGCGCTGATGGAGGCGAGGCTGACTGCGAGGAGCAGCAGGATCATCTTGGATTGGATGGAGAGTCTACTGAGGCCGGGCATGGGAGAGGGAGATTGAGGCGGTTAGGCGAGTCGGGTTTTGATGAACCCGGGATGAGGTTGGGTCAAGGCCCGAGGCGGAGGCGTGAGGGGTGGGAGTAGAGATTGGCGCGGTGGTTGCGGAGGAAGCCGACGAGGGTGATGCCGGCGGATTTGGCGAGACTGACGGCGAGACTGCTGGGTGCGCCGATGGAGCAGACGACGGGGATGCGTGCGGCGAGGGCTTTCTGGATGAGTTCGAAGGACGCGCGGCCGCTGAGGAGGAGGATGGAGTCGGAGAGCGGCCAGCGGTGTGCGAGGAGGGCTGCGCCGGAGATTTTGTCGACGGCGTTGTGGCGGCCGACGTCTTCTTCGAGGGCGGTGAGGAGGCCGGAGGCGTTGAAGAGGGCGGCGGCGTGCTGGCCGCCGGTTTGGGAGAAGGCGGGTTGGGCGGCGCGTTGTTTATCGGGGAGGGAGAAGAGCGTGGCGGCGTCGATGATGGGGGAGGGATCGACGTGGAGGGGAGGGTGGACGGCGAGGGCGGCGTCCATGCTGGTTTTGCCGCAGATGCCGCAACTGGAGGCGGTGAAGACGTGGCGGGTGAGCCGGTCGAAGTCGATTTTCTCCGGGGAGGAGACGAGGACATCGACGACGCTGGCTCCTTGGGTGGCGGAGGGGCAGAGGGAGACCTCGAAGAGGTCGGCTGGGGAGGCGATGACGCCTTCGGAGAGGAGGAAGCCGGCGGCGAGTTCGCGGTCGCGGCCGGGGCTGCGCATGATGACGGCGATGGAGCGGCCGTCGACGCGGATTTCGAGGGGGGCTTCGACGGCGACGGAGTCTGGGAGCGGGTCGGCGAGGGAGACGTGGCCGTTCTGGGACACGAGGGATCTGACCGGCAGGGAGACGACCGGGAGATCGGGGTCACCGTTCATGGGAGCGGTGCCAGTGTAGCCCGCGTTACAGATGGCATCTTCTGGTTTTGTGGGGAAAATGAAGATTGAGGGGCTTTGGTGCGGCGGCGACGGCCTTCGGAGGAACTGTTTTGTGAGTTACTCGGCTTTAGGGGGGATTCTGGTGGCTGCGGCGCCGATCGTGATCCGAGGGCTTCTCTAGGGAGACTGTGGCAATGGGGTCACAGGCAGGATGCCTGTGTCACTTTGCTGGTTGCAATGGGGTCACAGGCAAGATGCCTGTGTCACTTTCAGCGTTGGTCGATCGGGGTGATCGGCTGAGGCGGGACTGGGCCGGTGTATTCGGTGAGCGGGCGGTAGAGCCGGTTGTCTTCGAGCTGTTCGAGGACTTGGGCGGTCCAGCCGGCGGCGCGGCTGATGGCGAAGATGGGGGTGAAGAGGTCGGTGGGGATACCGAGGCTGTAATAGACTGTGGCGCTGTAGAAGTCGACGTTGGCGTTGAGGCCTTTGCGTTCGCGCATGATTTGGGCGATGCGTTCGCTCATGCGGATCCACTTAGGTTCGCCGAGTTCCTGGGTGAGTTGGATGGCCATTTGCTGGAGGTGGGGGGCGCGTGGGTCGAGGACCTTGTAGACGCGGTGGCCGATGCCCATGATTTTTTCCTTTTTGACGAGCCGTTCTTCGACCCATGCGTCGACCTTGGCTTCGTCGCCGATTTCCTGGAGCATGTGGATGACGCCTTCGTTGGCGCCGCCGTGGAGGGGGCCTTTGAGGGTTCCGACGGCGCTGGTGATGGCGGAGTACATGTCGCTGAGGGTGGCGACGGTGACGCGGGCGGAGAACGTGCTGGCGTTCATGCCGTGGTCGGCGTGGAGGATGTAGGCGACGTCGAGCGTGCGGGTGGCTTCAGCGCCGGGTTCTTTGCCTGTGATGAGCCAGAGGAAGCTGCCGGCCTCGCTGAGGTCGGAGCGGATGGGAGGCATGGGGTTGCCGGTCCGGTGGTTGTGGTAGGCGGCGATGATGAGGGGGACCTGGGCGCAGATGGCGAGGGCGCGTTCCTCGTTGAGGGTGCGGTTCTGGTCGTCGCCGCGGCGGTCGAGGACACCGAGGAGGGAGACCCCGGTGCGGAGGACGTTCATGGGGGAAGCGTCCTTGGGGAGGGAATTGATGAAGCTGGTGACTTCCGCGGGGAGGTGGCGATGGGAGCGGAGCTTGTCGGTGAAGGCGGCGAGTTCCGAGCGATTGGGGAGCTTGCTGTTGTGGAGGAGGTAGACGACTTCCTCGAAGGTACAATTGGCGACGAGATCGTCGATGGAGTAGCCGAGGTAGCAGAGCTTTCCGTTGGCTCCGTCGACATCGCTGAGACGGGATTCATTAGCGACGACACCTTCGAGACCTTTAGCGACCATGGACATAAAATTGGTGAGGAACGGGGGTTTTGGGAGAAATACTTGGTGAGTGCTTAGAGCGGCGCGCGTGGGCGCTCAAAGGATTTTTTCCGATTTGATGGATTCCGGGGTGGAATCGGGCACAAAACCTACGTTTCCGGGTGGGGGAAGGTCGCTGGATTCGTGAGCGGGAGGTGAGGAATTGGGTGAGAGGAGGGCGAGATGGGCGTTGGAGGCGAGGGAATGGGGGTCGGCGTCGATGGGGATGATGATGGCTTCGGCTGGGGAAGGGGGTTCGAGGGTGGCGAACTGGGAGGTGAGGAGGTCTGGGGGCATGAAGTGGCCGGAGCGTGCGGCGAGACGGGCGGCGATGAGATCTTTGGAGCCTTGGAGGAAAACGATGCGGACGTCGGGGCCGGTGTTTGAGGTGAGGAGGTGGCGGTAGGAGGATTTGAGGGCGGAGCAGGCGAGGACGGTGGTGTGGCCCATGGGGGTGGAGTCGATGACGTGGGAGCGGAGGTGCTGGAGCCACGGGAGGCGGTCGGCGTCGGTGAGCGGGATTTTTGCGGCCATTTTGGCTTTGTTTTCCGGTGGGTGGAGGTCGTCGGCGTCGACGAAGGAAGCGTTGAGGAGGTTGGCGAGGAGGAGGCCGACGGTGGATTTGCCGGAGCCGGAGACGCCCATGACGATGACGACGCGAGGGGAGGGGGGCTGCATATTAGTATCAGTGATTGCGTTTGGTTCCGGGCGGAAGGACGGTGAATGCGGTATCGTCAATTGATAAACCCCTCCCTGTCATGTCCACCACGATTTCCCCTGAAGAGCAGCATGAAAAAGTACGCACGGTAGTGTTTGCGACCGCGCAGGCGGCGGCGGAGGCGCTGGCGCGAGAGGTGCGGGTGATTATTGAGGAGAAGAATGCTGCTGGGCAGGCGGCGGTGCTGGGATTGGCGACCGGGTCGACGCCGGTGCCGTTTTACCGGGAGTTGATTCGGATGCACCGGGAGGAAGGGTTGTCGTTTCAGAACGTGGTGACGTTCAATCTGGATGAATACTACGGGCTGACGCGGGAGCATCGGGAGAGTTATTTCCGGTTCATGAAGGAGCAGTTGTTTGATCACATCGACATTCCTGCGGAGAACGTGAATCTGCCTGATGGGACGGTGCCGCTGGATGGGGTGTTTGATCACTGTGCGGCTTATGAGCAGCGGATAGCGGATGCGGGCGGGGTGGATCTGCAGATTCTGGGGATTGGGCGGACTGGGCACATTGGGTTCAACGAGCCGGGGTCGTCGCGTGATTCGCTGACGCGGCTAGTGCCATTGGACCGGGTGACGCGGCAGGATGCGGCGGCGGATTTTCTCGGGGAGGAGAACGTGCCGCGGTTTGCGATCACGATGGGGGTGGGGACGATCTTGCGGGCGCGGCGGCTGGTGCTGATGGCGTGGGGTGAGAACAAGGCGGAGATTGTGGCGCGTGCGGTGGAGGGGCCGGAGACGGAAGCGGTGTCGGCGTCATTTTTGCAGGGGCATGGGTCGGCGCGGTTTTTCCTTGATCGTGCGGCGTCGAGTGGATTGACGCGGGTGAAGCTGCCGTGGCTGGTGGGTCGGGCGCAGTGGACCCCGCCGGAGACGAGGCGTGCGGTGTGCTGGCTGGCGTTGCGGGATCGGAAGCCGATTCTGAAGCTGGTGGATGAAGAGTATAACGAGAATGGGATGGGTGAGTTGCTGACGCGAGCGGGTGGCGGGTATGAGTTGAACATTGAGATCTTCAACCGGCAGCAGCGGACGATCACGGGGTGGCCGGGAGGGAAGCCTGGGACGGAGGATGATTCGCGGCCGGAGCGGCCGTCGCCGCACCCGAAGACATGTGTGGTGTTTTCGCCGGAGCCGCAGGATGACGTGATGGGGATGGGCGGGACGATTGAGCGGTTGGTGCTGCAGGGGCACACGGTGCATGTGGTGCACATGACGAGCGGGGATCTGCGGGTGAATGACGGGGAGGCGCTGCGGTTTGCTCGGGTGCTGCAGGAGACGTCGGAGCTGGATCCGGCGCGATGGGCGGAGGCGGATCGGTATGCTGGTGGGGTGATTGAGGAGATTGCGGCGAAGGGCCCGTTTGGTGATCCGCCGCGGCGGTTGCGGGATTTGAAGAGCCTGATCCGGCGTGGTGAGGCGCGGGATGCGGCGGCGTCGCTGGGGGTGCCGGCGAGTCGCGTGCATTTTCTGGATTTGCCGTTTTATGCGGAGGGCAGGTACCGGCAGTTCCGTGCGGGGGCGAAGGATGCGGCGCGGGTGGGGGCGCTGCTGGACCGGTTGCAGCCGCACCAGGTGTATATGACGGGGGATCTAGCGGATCCGAGCAGCGTGCAGGGCGTGGCGTTCACGGCGTTTCGTCAGGCGTGGAACGAGCGTGAGAAGGCGGTGTGGCGTTCGCATTGCCGCGTGTGGCTGTACCGCGGGCACCAGAAGGAGTTTCAGCCGCATGAGATTCAGATGGCGATTCCGATGAGCCCGGATCAATTGGCGAAGAAGCTGGCGGCGATGCAGCGGTACCAGTCGCACAACCTGCCTGATCTTCTGAGCGGGGACCGGAATCGTGAGACGGCGCGGTTGTATGATCAGCTGGGGATGGCGGAGTACGAGGCGATTGAGGCGTTCCGGTCGTGGCAGGCGTGAGGGTGTTGCGTTGAGGTTTTGAAGACGAAAGCGGCCTGCCGCCGAGCGCTGGGGAGCGACTTGGCGGCAGGCTGTGGTTGTGTTGGGGAAGTGTGGATTATGCTTCTTCGACTCTGAAGAAGGCTTTGGGGCCGATGATGGTGGTGGCGTTGAGGAGGACGTAGGTTTGTGGTGAGGCGTCGCCGGGGATATTGGAGAGGGCGGGGGTGCGGGACCATGTGGAGAGGTCCGAGGAGTAGGCGATGCGGCAGGTTTTGTGAGGGTTGGAGACGGACGTCGGTCAGGCGGGGGTGACGACGATGGTGAAGTTTGTGATAGCGGTGCGGAACGAGGCGGTTCCACGCGTTGGGTGGGAAGAGCCCTTGATCGCCGGGACCATGATCATTCTTTCATTTAACGTGAATGGAGGCGGGGCGTGGGAAGGGGAAATCGGGGGAGGATGAGGATGGGGGTGCGGAGGGGGATTGCGCTGGCGTGCGGGTGCGGGAGGTGGCAGAGGTGGGGATGAGTTCTGCTGCGCGCGATTGCCATCTGGTGTTGTTTGATGACGAGTGTCCGTTGTGCACGTTTCAGATGAAGACCCTGACGTGGCTGGACTGGTTCGGGGTGTTGCGGTTTCTGCCGGTGTCGCAGCCGGAGGCGAGGGCGGCGGCTCCGGGGATTGGGCGGGAGGATCTGCTGGAGGCGATCCATTGTGTGGCGCGGGATGGGAAGATTCATCGAGGGGCGCGATGCATCCGGTTTGTGGGGATGCGGTTGCCGTTGCTGGTGCCGGTTGCGCTGGTGTTGTGGGTGCCTGGGGTGATTCAGGTGGCGGAGCTGGTGTACCGGTGGATCAGCCGGAACCGGCATCTGCTAAGCCGGGTGTTCGGGTGCAAGGGGGCGTGTGCGATCATGCCGGCGCGGCGTCGGGAGGGGGAAGAGAAGTGGGAAGTGAGAAGTGAGAAGTGAGAATTCGGAGTGGTGAAGGAGGGCTTGTGGGGAGTGAGTGGTGGGCGGGCACTCGGCGTTCCCGGGAAGCGGGGGCGGAGAGTGGCGTGTTGGGAGGGGGGCGTGAAGGCGATGATGATTGTGGGGTGAAAGGAGCGGGGGGGAGCGGGGCTAGGGTTGGGTGTTCGAGTGGGTGAACCGCAGATGGAGGGGATGGAGGCAGATTGGGGGCTGGTTCGGAGAGGGGGAGGGAAGTGAGAAGTGAGAAGTTAGAATGGCTCGTGGGGAGATGCTTGGCGGGAGGGCGCGAGTACGGAGCCTCGCGATCCCGGGCTGGTTCGGAGAGGGGGCGTTTTGGGAGGGGGCCTCGGGTTATTTTGGGAGGGGTGCGGGGCGGGTGCGGTAGCGTTCGGCGAGGCGGGAATGGCGGCTGGCGAGGGATTGTTCGGCGCCGGAGATCCAGAGGCGTTTTACTTCGGAGCGGATGTCGAGGATGTCACCGGTCGCGGCGAAGAAGGAGGCTTCTTTGCCGACATCGATGGATCCGAGGGAGTCGCCGGCGCCGTGCAGTTGGGCGGGGATGAGGGTGATGGCGGCGAGGGCGGCGTCGCGGGAAAAGCCAAATGCGGCAGCCTGGGCTGCGCAGTAGGGAAGATTGCGCTGGCTGGAGGCACTTTCGCCGGAGGCTTCGGTGATGGCGACGGTGACGCCTGCTTTTTCGAGGATCGAGGGGGCGCGGAATTGGACGTCGTAGGCGTCCGAGCTTTGGCCAGGCAGGGAGAATACCTCACTGTAGATGACGGGGATCTTTCGCTGGGCCAATTCGGCGGCGACCATCCAGGCATCGCGGCCGCCTTCGAGGATGAGTCGCAGACGGGGACGGGTGGCGGACCACTTCAAGGCGGCGCGGATTTCCCGGAGTCCTTGAGCGTGGATCACGAGGGGCAATTCACCGGTCACGACTGGCAGCA
>CANHUG010000060.1 GCA_947462995.1 Verrucomicrobiales bacterium
ATATAGGCCGCCGGGATTGTTGATCGTAATGTGATCCGGAAAGCAATAGAACCGAATCGGGGCGGTGGCCTGGTAATTCCGGTGGACGACGGCATTGAGCAGGAGTTCACGGAGCGCAACGCGCGGGTAATCGTAGATCATCGTTTCAACAAAGCCGCCATCCACAGCGACCGGGCGCTGACGAAGGTTGGCATCCACGATCAAATCGAGACTCTGGAGCAGGGTGCGGAGGTCCCCGATCGCGCGTTTCTCATCAAGGACTTCGCTGGCAAGGTCGGGCCCGGCGTAACGGACAAATTGCACGTAGGCTCCAGGGAGATAGTGCACAGGGCGGTCGGCAAGCACAATGATCCCGGCATTCGTCGGACAGTCCTGCCGAAGATCATAAAAGCGGAGACTGGCGAGCTGCTGCCTGAGCGGGCGCCCATTCTCGGCAATGACTTCCTCGGAAACAGCATGGCGGAGGTAGGTAAGGCGGAATCGGTCTTCGGACAGGTCAGCGAGCGAACTGTCGAGACACGGGACGGCATCGAAGGTGCGTGCATGGGAAATGCGGCGTTCGGTCAGGATGCGTTCCTCCTGCTCGGTGGCGGTGGCCCGGCGTGGGCCGACACGAATATAAACTCGGCCTTTGTAGCGGACAGGAGGGAGATCGGCAGGAAGGACTTCGACCACCGCCACGTCACCCGCTGGCAGCGAGAATCGCGAGACCGTGAGTGCGGGCATCGGCTGGATATTGCCATCGGAGCGCAGGGCACCGAGAGTCTGGAGGAGGTCGTCCGTGACCGTTAGTCCCGATGGCTCCCCGTCATCCTTGACGCCAATCAGCAGATAGCCGGACCGGCGGTGCGCCGGAAAATCATTGGCGAAGGCGCACACCGCTTGCGCAAACTTGTCGCTATTGGAGTTGGAGATGGTGCGCTCCACTCGGTCGGACCCCAAGTCGGCAAGCAGAGAGAGCAGTTCGGCTTCAGTGATCATGGGTCACTCATCGCGGGAAGTCGATCGGCCAATGGGGGAATCGATAAATCATGCGTGTAGCTGCGGAGATTGCACTTAGTCGAGGAATCCCGGTCTGCAAAGCGCAACGTGGCCGATCGCCAGCCATCTGCCCCGTCAGATGCAGTCGATCACTTGGGAGGCACTGCGTGGTTTGTTCCCGGACCATCCCGAAGAGCAAACCGCAATTCCTTGCCGAGATGCGCGCCGTCTGGCAGGCTGGAACTGATGAGCAAGCCAGAGTTCGCATCCTCTCCAGAGGAATTCCAAGCCCGGTATGGGCTGGAGCCAGCACTAGTGCAGAATCTAGTGGATTCGATGCCGTTCTATCGGGAGATGGGGATGGCGGGGACGCTGGAGCAAATCTAAGTGACGGAGATCGGGCCGCTTCCCGACCCGGCGGACGAGGTCGAGGATTAGAAAGATCCGGAAAGCTACCTTCACGGCCGGTATCCGCGTGCAGCACTTTTCCCCGACGCATCAGCAGGCCCCAGAATTCCACTCAGCGCTCTCCACCACCCCGCGGAACAAAGGGCGTCTCTCCCCTGAAATCCGTTCCGGGTTTGTTCAGGGTTTTTCCTGCATTCATCGCCACTTATAGCCAACTCCCAGCGATTTTATTGACGGACCCAGTCACCCAGCTCCCCCTTCCTTTCCCCCTGAATATCAGGGCTTTGCGCAGCATTCACAGTGGCGCTCCCGCATGGATTCGAACCATGGACCCACGGCTTAGAAGGCCGTTGCTCTAATCCACTGAGCTACAGGAGCGTATTTCACACTCTGAATCCCTCGCGCCAAAGTGCAAGCGCCCGGGGCATCTTCAGATCGGAAAACCCAGCGCCGCCCGCAGCGCCATCGCCCGGCCCAAAGCCGCCTCCACCGTCCCGCCCAGCACCGTGAAGTGCCCCATCTTCCGTTTCGGCTTCGCCAGCCGCTTCCCGTAAAGATGCAGAAACGCCCCGCCATCCTCCAGCACCGGCGTCCAGTCCGGGTGCTTCTCCGGCGCAGGCCACAGATCCCCTAGCAGATTCACCATCACCGCCGGCGTGTGCTGCGTCGCATCCCCCGGCGCAAACCCGCACACCGTCCGCAATTGCTGCTGAAACTGACTCGTCACGCAAGAATCAATCGTGTGGTGCCCGGAATTGTGCGGCCGCGGCGCGATCTCATTCACCAGAATCTCCCCTGCCGCCGTCAGAAACATCTCCACCGCCAGCGTCCCCGTGTAATCCAGCGCATGCGCCACCGCCGCCGCCAACTCCGTCGCCCGCGCCGCCGTCGCCGCATCAATCCTCGCCGGCGAGATCGTCACATCAAGAATGTGATCCCGATGCATGTTCTCAGCCACCGGAAACGCCGCAAACGCCCCGCTCGCCGAGCGCGCCGCCACCACCGACAGCTCCTTCTCAAACGTCACCCACTGCTCCACCACCCCGCGCGGCGCGCCCAGCGCAACCCACGCAGCCGCCAGATCATCCCCAGCCATCAGCTTCTGCTGCCCCTTCCCGTCATAACCAAAATCCGCCGTCTTCAGCACACACGGATACCCCAGCTTCTTCACCGCACGCTCCAATCCCTCCGCATCCGTCACCACCTCGAACGCTGCATGCGGGATCCCCTGCTTCCTCAGAAACAACTTCTCCCGCTCCCGGTTCTGACACGTCGCCACCGCCGCCCTCGAAGGATGCAGCCGCGCCCGGCTCTCAATCGCATCCAGAAACGCCGCCGGAATATTCTCAAACTCCACCGTCACCGCGTCCACCTCCTTCAGAAACAACCCGCGCGCCTCTTCATCAAAATAACTCGCGTTGATCTCCGTGTCCGCTAACTGCCCGGCCGGCGAACCGTTCGGCTCGTCCGTGTACACCGCCACACGGTACCCCGCACGACGCGCCTCCACCACCGCCATCCGCCCTAACTGCCCACCACCCACAATGCCGAGCGTCTGCCCGGGATAAACAAATCCGTTCCCCCTCATTCCGGAAGCTGCGACTGGGATTCAAGTACCTTCTCCGCCTGCAAGTCACGGAACGCGATCAGCTCCGTCGCCAGCTCGCGGCTGTGCAGCGCCAGAATCGACACCGCAAACAGCGCCGCATTCACCGCCCCGGACTTCCCGATCGCAAACGTCCCCACCGGCACACCCCCGGGCATCTGCACAATGCTCAGCAGGCTGTCCATCCCCTTCAGCGCCTTGCTCTCCACCGGAACTCCTAACACCGGCAAATCCGTCATGCTCGCCGTCATCCCTGGCAGATGCGCTGCACCACCAGCCCCCGCTATGATCACCTTCAACCCGCGCTTCCGCGCCGTCGTCGCATAATTCACCAGCAACTGCGGCGTTCGGTGCGCACTCACCACCTTCGTCTCGTACGGCACCCCGAAATCTGCCAGCAGCTTCGCCGCATTCTCCATCGTCTCCCAATCCGAAATGCTCCCCATGATGATCCCCACCACCGGCGGACCCTTCGGCTTGACCTTTGGCTTAACCTTCGGCTTCGAAACGGCCGCCGCCTTGGGCTTCGGCACTGGTGCACTCTTTTTGGCTGGCATGGTCTGAGGATTCTGGAAGTGAAAAACTGCACCCACCCCTCCGGCGGGTCACGCACCGCGTCAAGTGCCGCAGCCATCAGGCCGCTTCGCCGTGTAAACCGTCGCAATCCCGAAACTCAACGGCCGCGCCACCGGTTCCACAAACCCGCAACTCTCCAGCAACTCCCCCATCGCCTTCCCCGACGGAAACTGATGAATCGATCCCGCCAGATACTGATAAGCCCCCCGCTCCCCAGTCAGCAGCCCCGCAATCAACGGCAGCACCCGGTTCAGATAAAACCCGTACAATGGCCGGATCACCGGCAATGACGGCAACGAAAAATCCAGAATCACCAGATGCCCGCCCGGCCGCAACACCCGCAGCATGCTCCGCAACGCATCCGGCCACGACGCCATGTTCCGCAACCCGAACGCCACCGTCACACAGTCAAACGTCCCGTCCGCAAACGGCAATCGCATCGCATCCGCCACCAGCAGCGTCACCCCAGGCATCTGCCGCGCCCTCGCCCGATCCAGCATCGGCGCACAGAAATCCGCTCCCGTCAGCCGAATCCCCGGCGATACCTTCAGAATCTCCGCCGCCAGATCCCCACTCCCAGTCGCCAGATCCAGCACCGTCTCCGGCCCCAGATCCCTCACCAGCCTCGCCACCTTCCGCCGCCACAAGATATCCGTCCCGAACGACAACGCGTGATTCGTCACCACATACCTTCCGGCAATCTTCGCAAAAGCACTCTGAACAAACGCGGGATCCTGCATGAAAAAGAGAACGTCAGCCACCCCGCCACTCGGCAGGGAAAGTTGGTGCTCTCGAGAGGATTCGAACCTCCACAGGTCGCCCCATATGATCCTGAGTCATACGCGTCTACCAATTCCGCCACGAGAGCATTGCTTGCGGGGAGGTCACTAAAAGCACGGCTCCGCGCCGCAGACAACTGGAATTTCTAAAGGCTTTTCCTGTTTCCCGCTGGCACACCGCACTCCCCGGTGGAATGAGTCGTCTTTCATCATCCATGGGCCTGTTCGCTGCCGCATTCTACCTCCTCCTCGCCGCCCTCCGCGTCGCCGCCATGGTCTTCGGCTTCGGCATGCTCCCAGGCATCTGGGTCCTCTGGCGCGCCCGCCTCAAATCCCGCGCCCTCCAATGGGCCGCATCGTCCGCCGCCCTCATCGCCTTCTTCTTCCTCATGCCGACTCTCGTCGACTTCCTCCGACCCAAACTCGGCCAGGCCAAACCCGAAGGCCTCTGGATCGCCTACGTCGCCACAGGCTTCTTCCTCCTCCTCCTCCTCCCCGAACCCCTCCGCCGCGCCCGCTTCCTCGCCTCCCGCAAGGAAAACTCCCACGGCGAACGCCGCAAACGCCGCAAACGGGTCCGCACCTCCGACTCCCCACCCTCGGAGTAATCCTCCTCTCCTCAGTCAAAAAACAGGACCCACCCGTCCTCCATCAGCAGCACCGCACCCGCGCCTCCCCGCGCCCTCACACCCCGGCAACCGCCCCGACCCTCCGCCTCCAGCACGGTCTCCACCGCAAACGGAGGCTTGTCCTCTAACACCTCCGCGCCCCGCACGCCCGCCAGCATCACCCGGCCATCACGACGGAAACCCGCCGCCGTCACGCCCTCGCCCTCCAACTCCCACGTCTCCAGCGCCCATCCACGACCCCGCAACCCTAGCACCACCGCCTTCCCCCCAGCCACCGCCACCGCCCTCCTCTCCCGCCCACCCCCACTCACCGCCAGCGCCGTCACCTCCGACTCCATCTCCACCCTCGCAAAATCAATCCGCTCACTCACACAACACACCACCCGACCCACCGCTATCCACAGATCATCCCCCTGCCCGCTCACCAGCCACCGGCCCGACACCTCCCCGGCCCCCAGCAGATCAATCACCCGCACCCGACGCAGCACGCCGTCATCCCCGTAAATCGCCGCCACCAATCCCCCCGTCTCCTTCCGCGCCAGCAACACCCACTCGCCTTCCTTCCCACCCGGACCCACCGCCAGCACATCCCTGACCATCACCCGCCCCAACGCCGTCGCCCACGTCGCCACCGTCTCCCGACCCCGCACCAGCACCACCGGCCCCGCCCCCGTCATCAAATGCTCCACCGCCTCCACCGCCTCCGGCAACTCCAGCTCTCCTAACACCCGCTCAACCACCCACGGCCGCTTCTCGTCACGCCACACCACTTCCCGCGGCAGCTGCAGCCGGAACCCCGCCATCGTCACCCGCCCGCCTTCCATCCCCAGCGAATCCCATCTGCATTCCCCCTCACCACCCGCCTCCGGCCCCAGCACCCGATCCGCCACCCTCACCGCCGCCGCCCTTCGCACCACCGGTACCGCCATCCGCTTCCCCGCCAGATAACGCGCCGCATCGTCTCCTAGCAACACATCCCCCGGGAAAAACCGCGCCAACTCCGTCACCATCAACCGCGCCGCATCCCGACTCTGCTTCCGACCCAGCGCATCCCCGGCCACCACCAGCGCCGTCTCCGCCGCCGCCCCTCTCACCCCCGCCTCGGGATAACCCAGAAACACGGTCCGCAACGCCGCCATCATCGCCGTCCGCGGCCGCACCCCGCGCTCCGGATGCCGCCCCATCTCCTCCAGCAGTCCCCGCGCCTCCCCATGCCTTCCCAATCGCCCCAGCAACGCAAAAAATTCCTCGAACGCCGCCCCGTTCCGCCCGTTCCGCCACGCCTCTACTAACACCTCCAGCGCACGCTCCACCCGGCCCAGTCTCCGCTCCAGCAGCTCCGCCTGCTTCAGTGGATCCCGCGAAACCCTCACGGCCTGCTCCCATTCCCGCCGCGCTTCCTCATCCTGCCCCAATCTCGCCAGCAACTCCCCCGCCTTCTCGTGATTCCCCGCCTCCCGCCACGCCGCCACCGCCTCGCTCAGCAATCCCGCCGACTCAAAACATCCCGCCGCCTTCGACGGCACCCGCAAACGCTCGCGGTACACCCGCGCCGCCTCCCGCCAACGCCCCGCACGCTCCAGCATCTGCGCCGCCATTGCCCAGTCGCCTAGCAACTCCCCGTAAATCCGCGCCGCCCGCAGCCACCGCCCCGCCGCACTCTCCCGCACCGCCGCCTCCCGATACGCCCGCTCCAACCGCAACCGGGTCGCCTGATCCACCGCCCACTCATCACCACCCCCACCCCCGTTCCGCATCGGATCCCATTCCTCCGGCCGCTCCCCCAGCACCGTCCCCGGCAACGGCCCCGGCCCCCGACCCTTCCCGCCTCCCACCAGCGGAATCGCCCGACGCAACGCCCCCGCAGGATCACTCCCGAACGCCTCCAGCAACCGCTCGATCTCCGCCTTCCTCCGCTCCGCCAGATCCTGACGAAATCTCCGGCTCCACGCATCCAGCCTCGACGCCGCCGCATCCCGCCCCATCGCCCGCAACGCCCCAGCCCCCAGATCACCCATCGCCGCACCCGCCCTCCGCGCCGACGCCGACCATCCCTCAGGCCCCGGACCAGGCCCCGCACTATCCCCGATCCCACCCGCCTCCGACGCCAGAAACCCGTCGCCCTCCCGCCCTTCCTCCAGCCCCAGATGCCGCAACGACGCCACAGCCGGAGCCCCCGGCACCGCATCCATCCACCCGCCCTCCCTCCGCTCCGCAACCCCTAACAGCGACTCCGGCAGCACCGCATCCCCCGCACTCCATCCCGTCACTCCCAGCACCGGATGCACAAAATGAAGCTGCCGCGGAAACATTGCCCGCACTTCCGCTTCCGTCAGCGCCATCCCCGCCCGCGACCTCACCGGCACCAGCACGCCCGGCCACAATTCCCCCAGCGCCACCACCCGCGGCCTGAACCTAACCGCCCCAGCCACCCCCGTCACCACCAGCACCACACCCGCCACACTCCCCGCCCCTTCCCCAGCCACCACATGCATCCTCACCCCCGCCCCCGGATGCCCCGCGACAAAATCCCGCGCTTCCTCCAGCCACTCCCCGACCTCCGCCGACGGCAGCCACCCCGCCACCGTCACCAGCGGTTCCTCATTCGTTCGCAGCCTGAAAACGCACGCCTTCATCGGATCATCTGGGCCATCTCGGCAAATCGACGCAGCATTCGCCCGACCGTCTCCGCCGACCCGGCCACCCCGTTCCCTGCCAGCCATTCCCCGTTCCCGCAACCCGCAACCACCGCATCTCGCACCCACGCCGCCCCGGGACTCTCCAGCACCCCAAACACCGCCATCTCCACCGCCCCCTCCGCATCCCGCATCACCACATGCAGCACGCCCCGCACATCAAAAACCAACCGGCATTCCGGCACCCATTCCGCCACATAAAATTCCGGCTCACTCCCCTCCATATCCCCGCGCTGCCGCACCGGCCGGAATGGCCGCGCCGCCGCCAGCAGGCGCTTTCCCGTCTCTTTCCATAACAAATCCGGCATCACCAGCTGCCACCTCGCACCTCCCGCCCGCACCACCAATCCCCCCGCACTGTCAAACCCCGCCGAAATCGGCGCACCCATCATTCCCGGCAACCCTCCCCGCACCAAATCCCTCACATCTCCCATAACATCCCCCTCCACCTCCCCCAGCCACACCAGTCCGCTCCCGTCATACCCGTACTCCCCGCCCAGCCCATCGTCCGCCACCGGTCGCTCGCAAAGGGTCCGCCCATCCGCCAGCGACACCGCCTCCACCATCCCCGCAGATCGACTCACCACCGCCCCGTTCGACACCCGCAGGCTCACCGGATCCTCGTCCCGCAACGCCATCCGCACCACCCGCTCGCCTCCCAACCCATCCACCCGCAACGCCACCGCTCCCGCACCCGTCCCATGGCACACCACCACATAACCATCGCCCTCCCGCAGCACCACATACCGCTGCGCCTTCACCAACCGCCGCGCCGCCACCTCCAACGCCCCACCCATCCCCGCATCCCACCGCATCAACCGACCATTCTCCCCCACCGCCACCACCGCACCCTCACCAATCCTGACAACATCCGATCCCTCCCGCACCCGGCACGGAAACCGCATCGGCAGCGGCCGCTCACGGTAAAACGCCAGCGACGCCGCCACCGCCGTCAGATCCGTCAGCTCCACCACCACCCGCGCCGCCTCATGCCGCCGCTTCACCCCGAGAATCACCTCCGGATCAATCCGACCCGTCGCCACCACCACCGCACCTGACACACTCCGCCGCGTCAGTTCCACTTTCCCGCTCCGCGTCAGCCCGATCACAAACAACCGCCCGCCCGCCGCACTCACCCGACCACTCATCGCATACAGCGCCTCCCGCACGCGATCACCTAACGGATCAACCGTCACCAGAAACACATCCGGCAATCCCCCGTCCGCATCCACCTCGAACGCCCCAAGCGCCGCCGCCGTCGCCAACCCGGGCTCCAGCACCGCCAGACAATCCCGCACTCCCTCCACCGTCGTCAGATCCACTTCCTCAAACCGCCGCCCCCGCCGCTGCCGCACTCCCACCGCATGCCCCTTCGGCGCACTCACCGCCAACCCCAGCGCCGCCGCCATCGCCAGCACCCGCACCACCCCCCACATCCGAATCCCCCCATCCAGCAGAATCACCCGCCGCATCGGCGGCCATTGCGGCGGGGTGTCCCGTTCAAGATACAACGCCTCGCCCGACGCCAATCGCGCCGCCAGCACCAGATCGTCCGCCGCCAGTTCGCTCAGCAGCAACCGGTCCAACGGCCCCCTAACCGCAATCCCCGACACCCCCCCCACCGGCAACCCGCCCGGCTGCCCCTCCACCCGCGCCACACTCAGCATCGCCACCATCTGCCGCACCACCGCCGCCACCGCTTCCACCTCCGCATCGCCCGACTCCGCCAGTCGCTCCAGCAACGTCCGCCCATCCCGCCCGCTCTCCGGAACTTCCGGCAACACCGCCGCCCCCACATCCGCCGCCACTCCCGTCCGCAATCTCGTCTCCAACCCCAACCCCACCGTCTCCGCCGCCCCCTTCAACGCCCGCAGATCCCTCATCATCCGCAGCGGCACAATGTCCCGCGCCACTTCAAAACTCAGCCACCCCCAACCCCGCGCCCGCACCTCCGCCACCACATGCTCCGACACCTCCACCTCCATCCGCCCCACCGATCCCCGAAACAAGGTCCTCAGCAACTCCCCGCGCGCCGCCACCCCCGTCCGCAATCCCTCCGGCAACGCACTCACCGTCTCTAGCAACTCCATCGCCTCGCCCACCAACCGACGGTTCGGAGCCGACGTGTCCCCCGCCATCTCCTCCACACATCGCAATACCCCGCGCCGCACCGCCGCCGTCCGCCCACGGCACGCCATCAGCACCATCAGCATCGCCCCTAACGGCGGCAATCCATCCGCCGCCAGATGCTCCACCAATCCGAATAACTCTTCAGCCACCGCCACGGTCCCGTCATCCCGCCACACCGGATTCGCCTCCTCATCCCAGAACCAGACATAATCCTTCGGCGGCACCAGCCACCGGATCAACGCAGTCTCACTCACGTCCGTCCCGCCGTCCGGCGCAACGCCCCCAGCGTCACCCCGACAAACGCCTCCACAGGCACCACCTCATATCCCCCATCCGCAAACAACAACACCAGCCCACCGCGCCCCACCCCTAACACGGTCTCCACCCATCCACCCCAGCACCGCTCCCCCAACCCCAGCCCGCACGGCATCGCCAGCGATCCCTCCACATACCATGCCTCCCCGCTCACCGGCGGCAATGGCTCGCCGCGCACCAGCACCCGCCGCCCCGACACCGCCATCTCCAGTCGTCCCATCCTCAATCGCGACGCTCCTCCCGCCCACCGCAGCATCGTCTCCAGATCCGTTAGCAACAGGCTCGCCCGCCGCTCCGCCACCCCGGGCACCAATTGCACCATCACCCGGCCATCCGCACGCCCTCCCGCCCTGACCTCAGGCATCGCCACCGGCAGCACCCTAACCAACGGTTCCCACGGCCCCGCCGGCACCCCGCCCACCGGCAGGCGCTTCCCCACCGGCACCATCCCCCCCATCCCGTCGTCCCGATACCGCCCAAGGCTCGGCACCATCGCCGCCATCCCCGCATCCGACTCCGGCACCCGCAACCACCACCGCCCGCCCTCCCCGCACACTTCCCACCCCGCCCGGGTCCGCATCGGCCCCAGCTCCCCGAAATCCTTTTCCTCAATCTCCAGCAGCATCGCCCTTCAGAAAAAATCAGGCTCCCCCATCCCTCCGCGCCCACAACTCCCGGCACTTCGCTTCCAATCGCTCCCGCGCCGCCGGCACCCGCACCCACTGCACCCGCTCCGCCAGCAATCGCAGCACGTCCCCCGCCGCAGGATCCGCCATCCCAGCCCCCCAGCGCGTCTCCAACCCGTCCAACTCCCGCGCCAACGCCTCCGCATCCGGCTCACCTCCACCCCCGGCCCCCGGATGATCCCCCGCCACCATCCCCTCACGCTCCACCACCGCCCGCACCAGCGCCGCCACCATCTCCATCTGTTCCTCTCGATCCCACACATGCGCCAGCACCCACAAATCACTCAGCCGCGCCTCCCCCCGCCCCGCCATCAGCGCACTCCCCGCCACCGCTCGCTGCAACCGCACCGCCCGCCGGTCAGACACCACCACACCCGCCGCCCGCAATCGCCGCACCAATCCTATCAACTCTTCCCTGACACCATCCATCGCCACCGCCGTCAACCCTCTCTGAATCCCCCGCACCGTTTCCGCTCCCGGTCCCTCTTCTCCAATCTCCCTCCTCCCCATCAACCAACCCGCCGCCAGCACCGCGCCCAGTTGATCATCCGCCACCGGTCCGCACCGCACCCGCAGCAGAAACCGGTCGAACAACGCCCGCAACGCTTCGTCCTCCGGCAGTTGATTGCTCGCCCCCACCACCATCAGCGTCGGCACCGCCCGAGTCTCCGCACCGCGCCGGAACACGCGCTCGTTCAGCACCATCAGCAATCCATTCAATATCGCACTGTTCGCATTCAGCAGCTCATCAAGAAACACCACGTCCGCCTCCGGCAGCATCCCCGCCGTGTTCGTCACCAGCTCGCCCTCCCTCAATCTCCGGATGTCAAACGGCCCGAACAACTCGTTAGGCTCCGTGAACCTCGTCAGCAGATAGTCGAAACTCTTCGCCCCCAGCCGCCGCGTCATCTCATGCACCAGCGCCGTCTTCGCCGTCCCCGGCGGCCCCAGCAGAAACAGATTTTCCCCAGCCGCCAGCGCCACCCCCATCAAGTCAATGATCCCGTCCTTCCCCACAAACACTTCCTTCATCGGCTCGAATACTCTCTGCCGGAGCTGAAGGGCGGCTGTCGGTGCGTCAATCATCGGTTTCCCACCGACCAAACAGGGAAATCGCCACCGCGCAAGCCAACCGCCGTCTCCCCACGCCATTCCCCCAGCGACCGCTCCGCCGCCGCCCTCACCTCCTCATCCGCCAGCCACCACCCCGCACGCGACCCCATCACCCGGTCCAGAAAAAACTGCCACAATCCCTCATGCCCACGCATCGCCTCCCACGCCGCACCATCCACCATCCCGCGCCCGACCGTCTCCCGCCGTAACCCCGCACCCGACAGCGGCCAACGCTCCGCCACCCGCACCAGCGCCCCAAGCAGCGGATCCCCCGGAGCCAATCCCCGCGCCAGTCGCTCCACATCAGGCAACCACCGCAGCGCCACATCCACCGACCACTGCGCCGCCGCCCCAGGCTCTGGCATCTCCGCCCCTCCCAGCAATTCTTCCACTTCCTCCGCACTCACCTCCCGCACCAGCAGGCACCACGCCGCCCGAAACAACATCCTCGCCCCCGCCCGCGCCGCCACCCCATCAAATTCCAGCACCTCACCCCCAAGATCCTCGCTCGCCTCCCCATGCCAGTCCCTCAGCATCGCCCCCAATCCCTCATCCGCCGCCGCAGCCGCCTCCATCTCCGCCAACCGCTCCCGCATCGTCCCCGCGCCACCCAGCCTCAGCACCGCCACGCCTCCCGCCCGCACGTCCCTCAAAAACGCACGCACGCTGTCACTCGGCTCATGCCCTCCTCTCATCCCCTCCCCTTGCCCCGCCCCGCCCCCATCCGCAACGCCCGATCTCCACTCCAAAGTGACACAGGCATCCCACCTGTGACCTCTCCCAACACGCAAAGTGACACAGGCTTCCCGCCTGTGACCTCTCCCAACACGCAAAGTGGCACGGGCGTCCCGCCTGTGACCTCTCCCAACAAGCAAAGTGACACAGTTCCCCCGCCGCCGTTCACCTCCCCATTCCTCCCGCCCTCGTCTCTCCACCCCTCGCCTTTCCCATTGTGACCTCCCCACCTCTCACCACATCCTCCCATCCGTGAAACCGTCCGTCTTCCTTCTCCTCCTCGCCATCGCCTCACCAGCCAACCCGCCCCCGCCCGGAACCCTCATCTCCGCCAAAGCCTCCGTCCGCATCAGCAGCACCTGCGAATACGATACCCCGGAAACCCACCTCGATCTCGTCCGCGGCCCGGAAACCGACTGCGCCTTCCACACCCGCAGCGAAAAATCCCCGTGGGTCATCCTCAAACTCCCCAAGCCCGCCACCATCACCGCCCTCCGCATCGTCAATCGCAAGGACGGCAACGCCGCCCGCGCCGCAGGTCTCACCGCATGGCTCTCCACCGACGGCAAATCATGGACCGAGGTCTGGAAAGCCTCCGGCCCAGCCCAGGCAGTCTGGGACGTCCCTCTCTCTAACATCCCAGCCTCGTTCGTCAAAATCGGTCTCGCCTCCGACCAACCCCAGTTCCTCCACCTCAGCCGCATCTCCGTTTATGGTCTCTGATTCCCGTCTCTCCGCCCTCGTCCTCTCGGTCGTCTCCCTCATCTCCCTCGCCGCCGCACCACTCCGCGCCGTCGACTTCCCCGCCGCTCCGCTCTCGGATCTCTCCCCCGACGCCCTCCGCACCACCGCCGCCGCCGCCATCAAGGAAGGCGCATGGTCCCCATGGTCCGACTGGCTCGCCTCGCTCCTCCGCACCGCCTTCTCCCAGCCCGGCCTCAAAGACCCATTTTCTATCACTTCAACTCCCGCCGGTTCCCTCGCCCTCGCCCAGTGGCGTCTCATCGCCGTCACCGGCCCCGACCACTGCAAGGCCGTCGCCGAAAAAGACGGCTCCGAATTCCTCACATGGCTCACCGCTAACAACGAAGCCCTCCACGCCTACCTCGCCAGCGGCCCGCTCGACCGCGAACTCACGTCCCGCGGTCTCTCCATCTGGCGCGATCTCTTCAACGCCCACCCCGAATCCCGCGAAGGGCTCTGGATGCGCGTCGCCGCCGCCACCGCCCTCGCCCACACGTCCCCCGTCAAATCCCTCGCCGACGGCGGCGACATCGATCCCCTCAAACGCTTCCAGTACTTCCGCGACGCCCACGCCAGCCACATCCTCGCCCCTTCTTTCGACAAGGCCGCCGTCTGGGAACTCCGCTACGTCGTCAATTCATGGGCCCGCGACGAGGAACTCGCATGGGTCCTCAACGCCATCGACCCCAAACTCAAATCCCAGACCGCCATCGGCGACGCCTGCGGCATGGTCCCCTATCGGCTCGAAAACAGTAAAGGGGTCTCCGTCCAGAATGGCCCCGAATACTACGAACACCAACCCGTCACGCTCAAACTCATGCACGAGGTCGGCGGGGTCTGCGGAGCCATCTCCAAATTCGGCACCGCAGCCGCTCAAGCCTTCGGCGTCCCCGCCATGCCCGTCGGTCAACCCGGCCACTGCGCCTTCCTCTGGAAGAACTCCCCCACCTCATGGCGCACCGGCAATGACATCGAGGGCTGGGCCGGTTCCTCCGAACACGGCGGCATCCACATCCCGTGGGGCCAGCGCGGCAGCTACATCCTCCTCGCCGAAGCCGCTCACCAGAAGCCCGACGCCTTCCTCCGCAGCGAACAAGCCGCATGGTCCGTCCCCCTCGCTGGCCCTAACGCCCTCTCCTTCGCCTCCGCCGCCACCACCGCCCAACCCCTCAACGCCGGCGCATGGCAACTCCTCACCAAAACCGCCACCAGCTCCAGCGCCCCACTCGACTTCTACCAGAATGTCACCCGGCAACTCCTCGCCGCCCTCCCCGATCACCCACTCCCTCTCATCGATC
>CANHUG010000061.1 GCA_947462995.1 Verrucomicrobiales bacterium
TCATACTCCACCGTCCCCTGAAACGGCACCCGGTGATCCTGGTCCGGCCAGATCACATCGTGAAAATGACACCCCAGCATCCTCGGCGCCACCTGGTGCAGCCACTCCTCATGGTCCAGCAATCCCAGATTCGCCTTCAGCTGAACATGCCCGAAATCATGCCAGTATCCCACCCACGGCGAATCAAATTCCGCCAGCAATCCCACCATCTCCCGCTCCGTCGGCACCTGCTCGTAATGACTCCGGCTCTCCACCGCCACCGGCACCCCAGCCTTCTCCGCCGCCACCACAATCTCCTTCAGCGCTTCCTTCGCACGCTTCAGACAAATCCCGCCTAACGCCTCACGCTTCTTCACCATCGCCAGCTTCCGCTTCACAAACTCCCGGCTGTTCAGTTTCCCCGCCGCCGCCAGCTCCTGCAGCTTCTGCATCGGCTTCCCCATCGCCACCGAACCCATGTGCAACACCACATACCTCGCCTTGAACTCCGCCGCAAACTCCAGCGTCCGCAGCGTCAGCTTCAACGCCCGCGCACGCTCCAAAGCCCGGTGACTCGTGAACTCATACGCGTCCGGCGCATCAATCAGCAGCTCCACCGGCGACGGACAGAAATTATGCAGCCCGCACACTTTCATCCGCCCCTCCTTGAACGCCTTCTGCAACCCAGGCAGCAGCGACACCTTCAGCCCGTGGCTGATCTCAATCGTGTCAAAACCCATCCCCGTAATCTCATCCACCATCGCCTCCCCCTCGGTATGTCGATGGCTGTTCCAGCAGGTCGAAAATGCCAGCATCGCTCAGTTTCCGTCAGGGTTCCCGCCAGCCATCGCCGCCAGCATCTCCGCCACCGCCGCACGCAACCCGATGAACACCGCACGGCTCACAATGTGATGCCCGATGTTCAATTCCGCCAGCCCCGGAATCCCCAGCAGCGGCCCCAAGTTCGACGTCGTGATCCCATGCCCCGCATTGATCTGCAATCCCAACCCCAATCCCTGCGCCCCGGCCGCCACCAGCCGCCCTAACTCCTCCGCCCGCGCCTCCCCGTCCAGATTCGCATACGTCCCCGTATGCAGCTCAATCATGTCCGCGCCCGCCGCCGCCGCCGCCGCCACCTGCTCCCGCTCCGGATCAATGAACAGGCTCACCTTGATCCCCAGCCCCCTCAACCGCCGCACCGTCGCCCCGATGCTCTCATGCATCCCGGCCACATCCAACCCACCCTCCGTCGTCACCTCCTCACGCTTCTCAGGCACCAGACAAACATAGTCAGGCAGGGTCCGGCACGCAATCTCCACAATCTCCGGCGCATTCCCCATCTCCAGATTCAGCGGAATCCCCAGCTCTTTCCTCAGCAGCGCCACATCCCGATCCTGTATATGCCGCCGGTCTTCCCTCAAGTGCACCGTGATCGAATGCGCCCCCGCCATCTCGCACTCCCGCGCCGCCGCGAGCACACTCGGTTCCTCCTGCACCACCCCCGGCGTCCGCGCATACCGCGCCTGCCGCAGCGTCACCACGTGATCAATATTGACTCCAAGCTTCAGCATCATCTTCCCCGAACAAGCCGCAGCACTCCCGGCGCAACAATCGGTTTTTTCCCAACTCACATCACCATCCCGCCATCCACCACCAGCACCTGCCCAGTCACATACCGAGCCTCCGCACTCGCCAGATACAACGCCGCCGCCGCAATGTCACCCACCTCCCCAAACGTCCCCAGCGGAATCTTCCCAAGAATCCCGTTCCGGATCTCCTCAGACAACGCCCCAGTCATGTCCGTGCTGATAAACCCAGGCGCGATCGCATTCGCCGTCACCCCGCGACCCGCAAACTCCCGCGCCAGACTCTTCGTGAACCCAATCAACCCAGCCTTGCTCGCCGCATAGTTCGCCTGACCCGCATTCCCCATCAGCCCGATCACACTCGCCACATTGATGATCCTCGCCCCCTTCACCTTCAGCATCACCCGCTGAAACGCCTTCACCATGTGAAACGCCCCCTTCAAGTTCGTGTCAATCACCGCATCCCAATCCTCACTGCTCATCCGCAACAGCAACCCGTCACGCGTCAGCCCCGCATTGTTCACCAGAATGTCCACCGTCCCGAAATCCTCCAGCACACGCTTCCCCATCGCCATCACCGCATCCCCATCCGCCACATCCACCGCATACGGCTTCGCCGCCCCAGGAATCAACGCGTTGATCTCCTCAGCCGCTCGCGCCGCATTCGCCTCCGTCCGACTCACCACCGCCACCCGCGCCCCAGCCTCCGCATACGTCCGCGCAATCGCCTGACCAATCCCCCGGCCAGCCCCGGTAACCACCGCAACTTTGTCTGTAAGCTTGAACATGCCGCCCATCTCTCACGCCCACCCCGCCCGCGCAACACACAAAAACACCACCCCCCAATCACCCCGCCTGAACCCCGCCCCGCCCATCCCCACAAGCCACCCCATTCCCCTGCCCCTGCCTCTCCTCCCGCGCATTCCCCTGCCACCCCATTCCCCTGCCTCCACCTCTCCTCCCGCGCATTCCTCTGCCACCCCATTCCCCTGCCTCTCCCTCTTCCAACACGCCATTCTCACTTCTCACCCCCCCCTCCGCATCCCCCGTCAGGGATGAAAGCAGAGGAAGATCACCTGACGAAAACGCCCGCAGAGCCGTAGCCGCACGTTACGGTGAGGTTGGGATTTCCGAGGACGCGGAAGGTTCCCTGAAACTGATGATCCCTCTCGGCGGGGTCGTAGGCCATGCTGACCATTCCCAGTTGGAGACCGAAGAAGGACATTTCACCGAAGTAGCGACCGCTGAGGGATCCATCGCTGCTGATGGAAAACTCAAGATCGGAGACATTGCCCAGGAAATCCTGGCGGTCGCGCACGGTGACCGAGGCGCGGCCGCTGCGGCTGCGCTGAAAGCGCAGGAAATTGGTTTCGGCTTCACCGCCACCGGCGAGCGGAATGGTATCAATCGTAAGGGTTGGCAGACTGATGCGGAGGTCGAAGGCACCGGAGCTGTCGCAGGAAAACGAGGGAAGCTGGACCGCGTTGTCAGGCCAGCGGCCGGCGAAGGGAGTTCCGCTGCGGGCATTGAGGAAGGCGGGAGGAATCACGACCGAGAACCGGCCCGTGAGGCCATTGAGAGAAATGGCCGTCGTGCTTCCCGGCGTGGCGGGATTCAGCGTGAAGGGCCCGATGCTGACACTGCCCGACTGCGAGAAGGTGGCTGTACCTGTGGAATCGAGGGTGCTGTTCAGACCGGTGAGATTACCCAGCGGTCCGGTGAGGGAGACATTCGCCAGACCTAGCTGGATGACTCCGGTCGTCTGGTCCCGTTCGAGGTTGAGAGCGCCACTGGTGATGCGGAAGGCACCGAAGTTGACTGTGGGGAGTTGGAGCGACAGCGGGAAGATGCCGGCGGATTTGCTGATCGCGATCGGTTGATCCACGAGCCATCCATCGCTGCCATTGTTGAGCGCGCGGAGACGGCCCTTGAGAGAGAACGAAAGTGTGTTGTTCAGAAATGCGAAGCCGATGCCGGCAGGTTCACTGCCGTTGGGTGCGATTTCGAAGAGTCCCGTGGCGTCCTCGAAGGCATCGGGCAGCGAGAGATCGAAGGTAAAGTCCCCATTGCTGAGGAAGCTGATCTGGGTGGCCGTCGACGGCAGGAGATCTGTATTGAAGACCTTCAAGGAAGGACTCGTCGCGGAAAAGCGGAACGGCCCATTCTTCAGCCAGTCGAGCGTCCAAGATCCGGCCCCCACATCGAGGATCGCCGCATTGCCCGAAGGAAGCTGGAAAGACGTCGACGCGAGGCTCGCCTTGATGGCCGAACCGCTCAGGAACATTTCGCCCGAGACCATGAAATCCTGAAGCGATGGGACCTTGAGCCGGGCCCCGGTGAGCCGGATCCATGCGCCGGAGGCCGCGCGGCTCGCGGGCGCGGCTCCACCCGTGGGAGCGGCGGCTTCCGGAACGGTGAGCGGAGTGACCGGGAAGAACGGACGGTACACGGCCTCCACGAAGCGCGAGGAATTCCCGGAGGTGTGGCTGATCGTGCTGCCGATGCCTCCGGCACCCCCTGACCAGTTCGCAAACTTGTACGTGACGCCGGACACCGTCTGCGTGGGAACCGCTGAAAGCGCCAGCGCTTGTCCGCTGTTCAGTTCGCCGGGACCAGCCGAACCATCCCGGATCACCCGACTGGCCGTCGCGCTGGATGTCGAGGAACCAACCGAGAGGGATAGCGAAGAAGGGTTCGTGCGGACTACCAAGCCCGCCGGTTCCGCATGGATGGCCGCATTGAGTCGCACCCGCGCAGGAAGCGCCGCATGGCTGTCCGTGACCAGCGTGAGCATTCCCTCGTGCACGCCAGGGAGCAGGCCCGCAAACGCAACCGGAATGGCTAGCGATGCCCCAGGCGCAATGCTGCCGCCCGAGAACGTCGTGCTGAAGCAACCTTCGGCACTCTGATGATCGATGATCGCATCGGTGATCGTGACCGCTGCCGCAGTGGGATTGAAAACCGTAACATCAAGGGTCACCGGCGCTGCGCCTTCGCGCTGGATGCTGAAATCAAGCACCGGAGCCACCACCACGGCGCGATCCGGAAGCACCGGAGGAGTCGCATTGTAGAACCAGACCGCGCCGCCATCGCCCACCATCGTTCCCTGGCCACCGCCCGACGACATATCAATCGCTCGGGGTCTTGGCGTGGTCGCATCCGCGGCAAAGGGGAACGCGTCCGCAGACCATGGGTCGCTCCCGGTGACTCCCTGCTGCCAGACCTGCATGGAATCCGTCCGGTTGAGAATGGTCCGCGCCTGCCCGCTGACATCGAAGCAGAGGTCATCGAACGATCCACCCGATGGGAACAACTCAAGGAAGGTGCCCCAGCTTGCCGAGGTGGCCCCGCCCGTCGTAGTCACCGCAAACAGCGAATTCTCGCCGACCGCCCAGCCCGTGGTATTGTCCGGAGCGAAGCGGATGCGATTGAGATTCGACCCCCCGAACGAACGGACCGTGACCCAGCCCGGGAGGGTCGTATCGAAAGCGTAGATGGTGCTGCCCGAAGTGACGAACGCGCGGGAATCCGAGACCGCATGAACCGATGTGGCACTGAAGCCCGCATCGCCGGGCGGGCCATTGAACGATGCCCACGTCGCCCCGCCGTCGGCTGTCCGGAGAATCCGGCCCGGAACCACCGAGCCAAGGAGGGTGGTCCCGCTCCGCGTCACCGCATAGCCGACATTGGTCGAACGGATGTGAACGTCCGTGACCGCACGGCCAGCCGCCAGCGTGGTGCGGTTTTCAGTTAGCACCGTACTCCACGTCGCCCCGGAATCAGTGGTGCGGAAAATTCGGCCCGTACTGCTGCTGCCCCCCACGACCACACCGGTGGTGGCCGACGTGAAGAAGAGCGCACGGTTGCTTCCAGCCGGCAGGGCACGTTCCGTCCAGAGGCCGCCGCGGTTGAGCGTCTGATAGAAATGCGTGCCCGAAAGCGCATGGCGCGTCTGGTCATTGAGCGTCTCCACGTCAAGGAGGTCAGACGAGGTGAACGGAATGCCTTTGGCCCATGTGCGGTTCTGAACTTTTCCACCGATTGTTAGCACATGTGGTTTACCGAACCCGGCACCCGTGATCGTGACGCTGCCCGAGACATTTCCGGGACTGCTGCTGCTGGCGAGGCCAATGCGGACACCGATGGACTGACCCGGAGCAATCGTCGCCGTGGCCGGGATGACGGAGACACTGCCGGCCGACGGAGTGAAAGTTAGGTTGAGCGCGCTGTTGCCCACGTTGGTGATGGCTGTGGAACGGAAGTGCGGGCCAGGCGTGGTCGTCGGGATCAGACCAAGGTCGAGATCGTCGTCGAGAATCGTGAGCGGAGGCGTCAGCAGGCCGCCATCCGGGATACGGTAATGAATTTCGCCATTGTCCGTGAGAGCCCAGAAGTCCGAACCCGCACGGGCGAGCGCAGTGATGCGGGCCCGGGTGAACCCCTGCTCCGCCGCCGACCACGTGGCACCCGCGTCTGCCGAACTGAGGAGGATGCCCTTGCTGTCCACGGCGAGGCCACGAACCCCTTCAATAGCGATGGAAACAATATCGCTGATGGCGAAGCCGGGAGCTGTCACCGTCGCCGCCGCCCATGTGGAACCACTGTTGGTGGAACGGAAGATGAGTCCTTTGGCGCCCCCGATCAATGCCGTGCGGTTGCCAGCTGATCCCGAAGCAGTCGCGATGTCCGCCGAGAGCAACTGGGCTCTCGTGGCCGCGACACTCACGGCACTGAACGACGCCCCGCCATTCGTGGAGCGGAAGAACTTTCCAGCATCGCCGATGACCAGCGCCGTCTGATCATTGGGATGGGTGGCGAGACCCCGCAGCGTCGTGCCCGCAAAGGTTAGCTCCGCAAACGAACCCGGTGCCGTCTCCCGGAGAATGACACCGGCAGCGCCATCGTTTCCGGCGACGAGAGCCAGCGGCGTTCCAGCATTGCTGTGGCGGGCAATAGCCAGCCAGTTGCGCGTCGGCGCCACAAGTTCAGGCTTGGCCGCTTTGGTCCACGCCGCGCCGGACGCAGCCTGCCAGAACTCGCCACCCTGACCGACAAGCCAGCGGAACTCATTTCCGTTGGCCGTGGCTGCAAGGATCCTCGGCTGCAGATCCGGGCTCACAGGCAGCGAGCGGATGACCTCCGGTTTCCATGTGGCTCCCTGATTCGTTGTCCGCCACACCTTGCCATCGGCGTCCGTCGCCGTGCCGAAACTCCCGCTCATCGAAAGGCTTGCAAATGGCCGGGTCGACTGATGAACGCGCAGGAAGGTGCGGTTCACCACCGTGCCACCAAGCGCGGCCGAGGTGACTCCCGGAGTCGTGGTGTAGCGCAGGAAACCAGTCGTGGGACCAGCCGTAGTCGGACGATAGACAAACGGTACCACGCGGGTCTCGCCAGGCGCCAGCGGACCCGTCGCCGGTTCCTGAAGCGTGACCCCGCCCGGCACCGTGACACTGCTCACATCGACAGCATCCGTCCCAGTGTTCATAAGCAGGGCCGCGCGCCCCTCCGTGAGGCCCGTGGCCATCTGCCCGAAGGCTAGCGTGCTCTCGCTCCGCACCAGATCGCCCAGCAGCGTCGCCGGAGCGATCGTCGATCCGCTGAGCGCAACCGTCTGCGCCGGGGCGAGACCATTGAGCGGACGGATCGTAAGCGTCGCCGGGTTCGCGTTGCCTTTGGCAATGAACGTGACGGTGACCGCCCGGCTCTGCGCCGGAGCAAGATTCAGACTCGAATGGCTGACGTGGTAATTGGCCGCCCCCGTCCCCGAGAGTTCAAGAGCGACCGGAAGCGCCGCCCCGCCCGTATTCGTGATGGTCAGCGGCAGGGCCGCCGCACGTCCGCGCAACTGACTCGAGAAGCTGCGGCTGGTGGCAGACACCGTGAATGCATGCGTGGCATTCGGGCTGCTTGGTTCGTATCCGAACTCCAGATGCCCTTCCGCAGATACCGCGCCAAAAAGATCAATCGTGCGCGGTCCGACATTCACGTAAAAGCGACCCGTGCTCTCGATCTCGATGAAGTCCGGCAGCGCAAAAGTCGGCTTGCTGAGCCCATTGGCCCCCGGAAAGAGCGTTAGCTGAGGAGCCGCAATGCGCAGTCTCGCAATGCCATCTTCCGAACGGCTGAGCACAAGCTGAGACACTCCATCCGGCGGCGGACCAATGCGGAAAAAATCAGGTACCTCAAGAGCATCCCGCGATTCAATCTGGATATCAAAGGTGCCGTCACTGCGCAGCACCAGACTGGCAGAAGTGGAGAACGTGTAGCGCTGACCGAGCGGATGGAATTGCGCCGAAAAACCTGACGGCAGCGAGAAGCCCGCCTGGAGCACGTCGCCGCTGCGCGAGAGCGTTCCGCTGATCGGAGCTGCCGGACCCTGTGTGTCGGGAGCCCTCAGAGTCAGCAGGGGAACGTTGTTGAACGGGTCGCGCAGCGTCATGCCGCCACGCAGGGTTAGCTCAGCCCCGAAGTCGCCACTGGTCGCCAGCGAGAAGTCAGACTCTTCGCCTGACGTCCCGTGAATCCTCAGGTCGATGTCGCCCTCGATCAGTCCAGGGAACGTGATCCGGGCCGGCCGCAGGCTCAGCCGGACAGAAGGCGCCGCTGCATTCGCCGTCCGGGTGACGATGAATTCCCCGCCAATGGATCCACCCGTCACAGGCTGCACACGCAGAAACCCGCCAAGGTTCAGCGGCGGAACCGACCCGGAGAACAGGAGATGATTCTGTCCAACCGCAGGATCGGTATTGATGGCCAGCCGCAGGTTCTGGAGGGAGGCCGCACCAAGGCCCCCGATGGGAATCGGCAGGTTCGCGCCGCTGATTTCAAAGTTGCCCGAAAGACCCGGCAGTCCAGCTCCGGTAGGAACACTGAGAGCCAGCGAGGCATCAGACACATTGACAAAGACATCGTTAGCCGGGTCCCCATCCGGCGAGAAATAGCCTAGCTGCAGGGCTCCCGAAATTCCGAGACCACCCTGACGCCGGGCCACTGCACGGGGACGGTCATCGGCCGGCTGAAAGCCCGGTTCGAAATACGGAGAGTAGGCAAAGAACGAAAGCTGGCCCGCACCGCGCACAAACTCGCCAAAGCCAGGTGGAAGCGTCACCCCGGTATCGATCTCCGCCGAAATGCGCGGAAGGCTGCCCTTGAGCGAATTCTGAATCTGTCCGATGCGGGCCTCAAGTGCCGGTCCTGTCAGGGCCCGGATATCCGTCAGGTTTTCCTCGATGTGGCGGAAGAGATCCGCGGCTCCCCATGTCACAAGTCCGTTCTGCTGGTCCGAGGGAAGCTGAATGGAAAAAGCCGCCTTGCCCGTGATGAAGTCGTTGAACCAGTTGCCATCACCAGGCGCGTTCGGCGTAACCCGCGCGACCGCTTCAAGGCGGCGGCTGGCCCCATCATAACCGATGCGGGCGTCGCCCAGCGGAATCCCGAGGAGGTCCGCCTTCGCCCACCCGGCAAGCACGATCTCACCGAGTTCGTAAAGATTCGGATTGATGGACCGGTCAATCAGCGAAGCAGGATCCATCTGAAGCCGGGCCAGCAATTGATCGATGGTCATGTTCGCCCAGACATCGCCGGCCGATTCACCGGGAAAGAGCACCGGATTGGGTGCGGGAATGTAGCAGGCCAGCTGACCGACACTGTCGGTGGAGCCGAGGAACGCGGCCACTGACTCGAAGTTGCGGAGCCATTCCTGGCCCGACGTGGAGAAGAGCTGACCCCAGTTCGGCGGAAGACCTCGGGTCAGCAGTTTCGGCAGCGCCAACTGCCCTCCGCCGATGATGCCGCCGTACGGAAAGTAGTCTTTCGGAAACGATTTCGCCGCAAGCTGCGTTAGGTCAGGATCGAGCGCACGCAGTTCCGCGGAAATGCGGTGGATGCGGGCGAGATTGCCATCCTGCGGCGGTGTGGCTGTCGGTACCGGGAACAGATCATCAAGTTCACCCAGACCGCCGCGGAAGGTCGCATCCTTGATCCTTCCGGCAGTCAGCGCCGCAAGGATGACTTCGTCCGTGGTGGGAAGCGGCACCGTGCGCAGTCCTGCTCCGTTCACCGGGCGGATCGGATTCCCCTGACGCGCCGCATTGATGCCACCGGGACGGCGGGGATGCAGCAGCGAGTCCGGGAAAACAACGCGGAGCTGCGCATCAGCAAGCGTCATGCCGAAGGGCGACATCCGGTAGCCCGCAGCAAAGACCGCCGTATCGAAGAACTCCCGGCTGCGGTCAGCGTAGTACTGCGCCGGATTCATGAGAAATGTCAGGACTTTCTGCGGGGTCCATGCGGCGATCTGGAACGAAAAGCCCAGCTCTGCCGAATCCACCGCGCTGAACCCCACAAAGGGTGCATTGAGCGGATTGATGGCAACCAGCGTTCCCGTAATCGGACTGAGCAGGACCGCAGACGGCGAGAACTGACCGTACGCGGAAAACTCCCGAACCCCGGGCGGCGCCGTGTTAGAGAGATGCGCAAACGGCTGTCCCATCAGACTGATCGCACTTTCATTGCCAATCGGAGTCCGCAGCACCGGTCCGTAGCGCATGCGGGCCGACGCCAGCGGCATGCCACTCGTCGTCATCGGAATGCTGAAAAGGCTGGGCTGAACCTTCCCTCCAAAGGCGATTTCCGGAGTCAGGGAGTTCAGCGTGTCCGCCACCAGCACTGCGAAGGCTCCCGCAAGCGAATTCAAATCGGCCTGTGCGAGCACGAACTGCTGGCTCAGGGTTCCCGCGGCAGCGCGGCCAAAGTAATCAAAAAGCGCCCCCATGATGCCGAGCTTCTGCTGCGGCGAACGCGCCAGCAGAAAACTCTCGAGGCTCGTGCCGACCGGCACCGCCGCTCCCACCGCATTCTCCGCAAGCATCCGGATCCGGCTAGCCGCGCCATCGCTGAGCGTCCCGACCGAAGACCGCACGAAATCATCAAAATGACCCGCCACCGCCGCAGCATCCGGCAGCGCCGCCGCCATGGTGATCTTTCCAAACTCAAGTGGACCGATGGCGACCTTCGCAAGGCCGCCCATGAACGGAGAAATGCGGCCCGCTTCATTGGTTAGCGACACCCCGAGGCTGGCCTCCGCAACCGGGATTCCCGCGAGCCGAAGCTCGCCGCGGCTGAGAGCCGCACCAGTCGTCGACGCCGAAATCGTACCCTTCAGATCCATCACCGGAGCCACCACCGTATGCGTGAAAGTCCCCGACCCAAGGAACGTCACATTGAATCCAGGTATGCCTCCAGTTAGCAGATCGTGCATCTGCTGCCGCACCGATGGCCCGCCAGCCAGACCAATCGGCTGCAGAATGCCACGCAGGATCGGACGCGCCACATCGTCAAACGAAGCCACCAGCTTCTCCGAAGTTTCCTCATAAAGCGCCACAACCCCCCGATTGTTCTGCTGGCCCGACGCCGTGAGGAGAGCGCGGACGGCCGCTTCACCCGTGGCGCGCACATCTCTTGTTAGTGCATCGATGAATGCCGTGATGATCTCCTCCGCCGTCCGGTTGTCATTCGCCCGGATCCCGATCAGATCGAGAAAAGCATCAGCCTGCGCCGGAGTCTTGCGGCTGCCACGGAAGACTAAGCGGCCCGATGCGGCCGGGAATTCCTCAAGGAGCGGATTGGCTGCCCGCGGCGGCCAGTTGTCACGCAGTACATCGAATTCATCAAACTGCTGCCCTGCCGGAGTTCCCATCTCCGGTTTGACATAAAAATCGTCACCCGCTTTGACTTCATCAAAAGGATCCCGGATGCCCGATGGGTTCTGACCGGTCGAACCCGGTGGCGGAAACTCGTCGGCACCCGTGAAGTTCCCCGCGTTGTCGCGCCGGAGATAGGTCGCGAATTCCGTTGGATCAGCAAAGGAATTCAGAAAGTGAATGCCTCCCGTCGCACCGTTCCAGAGAATCCCGCCAAGTACCCCCCCGTCGAGCGGAATGCCACCGAGCACCGACGCCGTCAGGCCCGCCCCATGAAGAGCACTCGGCGAAGCCGCCATGAGAACTCCGACACCCGTCCCATTGAAGTCCGCCTTCAACTCACCGGCGAACGTCACGCGGTCCGGCCGCGGTGGGGTGGTCCGCAGTTGATCGAGATTGAGTAACGCGACCTGTCCCGAAAGGCCCTTGAGCGGCGGAATATCCAGCCCGCTGATACCCATCCGGACCGCATCTAGCGAGAACTCCGGAAAAAGCAGATTGCCGCTTGGATAGGTGATCCGCAGGTTCGTGATCTCACCACCGAACCGCGGGCCCGAAGGCGGAAGCTTCGAAGGATCCGACGCATCGAGCGGCGGCGACGGAGGGAACTCGGCGCCTGCCGTCACGATCAGTTCCACGTTATCGGCATCAAAGCGCCCAGGACGTCCCGGCAATCCAATGACCGGGCGACTCGCATCAAGGAAATTCAGCGCTAGGCTCTTCACGTAAATCGGCATGTCCTTCGAAAGAAGCGTGCTGAGAGAATCTCCTAGCACGAGCCCGGCACCTGCAATGTCGAAGTCCGGGATGGCGCTGCCCGGATTCCGCCAGATGAAGCGCGCGCCCTTCAGAGCAAAGCCACCGACATCCTTGAACGCGACAGATGCCGTCAGGTCGATCGACAGCGGATCCGTGGGCGTGCTGCGGATGAATAAATCGCGGAAGCCCCGGATGCGGAGCGTCGCCAGCGGCGTGTCGACGCCACTGACCTCCAGTGCTCCACCCAGCAGAAAGTTCCCCTGCATGATGATCTCCTCCAGTTCGACCGACGGCAATTCGCCCGGAGCGAACGTCCAACCGAACGAACCTGCTACAGTCGCGCGTACGCTCCCGGGAACGACGCTGAGGTTCTGCGTCGAGGTCGGCGTGGTACCGGGCCTCGGCTGAATCAGACCACTCTCAATGCCCACCCGCATCCCCCCGGCAAGCTCCATCCGCGTCACCGTGCCACCTCCAACCGGAAGCCGCCGGAAACTCACCGAAACCGGAGGAAACGTGGCCTCGCTTTGCCCGAGGAGATCAACATCAAGGCCATCAAGGTCAATGAGAGAAAGCCCATTGCGGAGAGTCACCGTGGTCGTCTGCGGCGGGAATCCATCAACGCCCCAGTTGTCGACATTAAGACCAAATTCCGGGACGCGCTCCGCCGGATTCTCCGGACGGAGGCCAGGCAGCGGAAAACGGAAGCTGGCATCCAGTGACGCAAGCACCGGAAGGCGGTTCCGGAAAAACTCGAGCTCACAATTCCGGACGGTAATGAGCGAATCCGCAATGCCCGGGACCCGGAATCGGAAATTCGAACCCGCAGCGCGGAAGGGTGTCGCCGGGTCCTCGTTTCCGAAGAACGACGGCACTCCACTCGCCAGGGGGATGTCGACCCCTAGCGTTCCCGTAAGCGCAATCCTCGCTCGTCCAGTGCCGCCAGGCCCGTCACCAAGGAAAATGTCCTCGGCGAGCTGAAGCGTCCCCCCCGAAAACGACGCCCGCAGTCGCTCCGCATTGATCGCCAGAGCCAGCTGCCCGATCTCGCAGACCACCCAGTACTGCCCCTCCTTGCCCGCACCTTCCCGAGGATCAGGCCGCGCAAAGAAACCGGCCTTGCCCGCAAACTGCAGAACCGCATCGGGTCGCTCCGTCGAAAAGGCCAGCGACAGGCTGCCTCCGAACAGCGCAAAGTCCCGCCCCATGGCAATCTCGTTCTGCACGCCATCGACAGCAGCCGTGAATACGAGAGGTTTGCCCGGCTGACTGGGCTGATAGGAAAACGTGCCCTCGTAGCTGCGGGTGCCCGGTGCCCCAGCCTGATTCGGGCCGATGGGAATAGTGAGAGTACCCGTGCCACTTACCGATTGGAGGCCCTGGGAATTTCCGGCTACCGAGAGGGTCGCACGGAGTGTCGCGCGGTCATTGTCGAGCACCTTGACTGGCGTGGTCGTGGCCGCGGAAATGGAAAACCCACCACGGTTGTCGAAGGTGGCGTCGGTGATCTCGAAGGTGGCGCGGGGATCAGGGAAAAGGAGGCGGCCTCCGAATCTCCCGCGCAGAAATCCGTTGCTGCGGTCGTAGTAGAATCCGCCGAATGCGCGCTCGATGCGGAGATCGCCAGGCAGGATAAGGTCGGGTTCAGCCGGCGGACGCGGTCCTGCGGCCAGGACTTCGATGGCGCTGCGGCTGGCATTGAGAAACGCCGCGGATTCCTGCTTCAGGGCACCGGCAAGTGCAGGCGAGGCCGCGAGGGGCACCGCCGACGGATCAACGGCGTCCTTGATGGCCACCGCGTCTGCACCGAGCGCCGCTCGGATCCTCACAACCTCCGGATCCGGTTCCGCCATCCGGGCTGCAATCCTAGCCAGAACAGCCGGCAGTCTCGCCCGGCGCGCCGCAGGCGCTGTCTCCGCAACGCGCTGACGCACCAACGCCAGCAACTGCGCAGGCCTCGCATTCGGGGGAAATACGGTCGCCGGGTCGGCCAGTTCATCAATCCATGCAATTTCCGTTAGCAATGTCTCCGCCAGCGGCAGCTCTTCAGGTGTCCATGGAGCAGTCGCGTCCGCCAGAATGCGCCCCGCAGCATGCGCGAGCCGCTCACGGTACTTCCCCGCGATGCGGGTTTCATTCCTCCGGGCAGCGAAACCACGCAGGACGGCAAGTTCCGTCGTCGTGATGCGCGGACCCGCTGATGCCATCAGGGCCGTCAGGGCCGTACCTTCCAGCACTTCCGCGAAAAACGAGTCAATCCCTCCGCCGCCGAACTTGACGCGGAGATCCCGGCACTGGCCGCAGGCCGCGAGCAGGGTGGCGCGTCCAGCCCAGTCATCACCAGCGAGCTTCGCCGCACGGTCGAGAAGTTCCCCATGCAGCCGGGCCATCAACTCCGCAGCATCCGCAGGCAGCGGCAGTGGTTCCGCGAGCAGTGGATTGAGCTGCCCGTAGACCATGTTGAAATGGCGGATGGCCGCGAGCA
>CANHUG010000062.1 GCA_947462995.1 Verrucomicrobiales bacterium
ATCCCCCCTAGCACCGTCCCCACAAAACTGAACAGCGCCCCGAAACACACGATCGCAAACACCATGCTCGAAAACGCCTTCCCCATCTCCTTCGTCACGTGCCGCGTGAAGACCCCCCGAATCACATAAATCATCCCGATGATTCCAGCCACAAACGTCGCTGCATAACCCAGCGTCACAATCACCACGTGCGTCGCCAGCCAGAAATTCGTGTCCAGCACCGCCCGCAGCATGATCATCGTGTCCCCGTCCAATGACAGAAAATGCGCAATCATCAGGGTCCCGAATCCTAGCATCGAAGAAACCGCCACCCCGATCGCCCGTGGCCAGATCACTTCCAGCACCAAGCCCAGCGCCGCCGCCGCCCAACCAATGAACAACGCCGACGAATACAGATTCGTCACCGGCGGCCTCCCCTCCAGTACCATCCGCGCCACCAACCCAGCCGACATCACCACCAGCGCCAGCACCATCAGCCACACCGCCGACTTCCGCGCCCACTCAAACCGCTCCGGCGCAAACCACACAAAAATCGACAGCAGAAACGCCAGCACCGAAATCACCATCCCGCGGTAAAACGGCTCGATGAAATTCAACAACTGCTCCCGCGGCCCTTTCTTCAGATCCGCCGCGTGAATCCCCGCTGCCTCCAATTTCCCGCGATAGTCACTCACCGCCTTGCCAAACCCTGCCGCATCCTTAGCACGATACGCATCCGCCATCGCCGCATAAGCCGTCAGCGCATAATGCGGCTCCGGCAGATCCACCGTCTGCAGCACCCGCGCCCACTCCCCGCCCTTCGCCGCCGTCGGCACCATCAGCGGCGCATTCAAATGCGGCTTCACCCACTCAAGATCCGCCGACTCGAACGGCTGCCCTTCCATCTGCGCATTGAACGCCGCACGGCTCCGCTCCAGTTGCTTCCGGAACGCCGTCAATCCCTCCGCAAGTTTCCCCTCCGAAGCCGGCCCCACCGCCGCCCGCAGCGTCTGATAAAGGCTCAACCCATCCCACAGATTCACCAGTCCCTTGTCATACGCCGTCCGCAGATCCTCTTTGATCTCCGACGCCCGCGACACCTCCGCCCGCAATCTCGTCATCCCAGGCGCAATCTGATTCCACGCATAATGCTTCCCATCCGTCCGCCCCGCCTCGCTCTTCCCGGCCGGCAACCCTAGCAATCCAATCACATCCGCATTGTCGATCCGGAAACACGGCTGCTGATCCGCCGCCGCCGCATCAAACATCAGTTCCGCCAACCACGCCGTCGCACTGATGATCTTCGGCCCTCCAAACTCGCCCTTCCACGGCTCCGTGTTCAAGGTCTGCTTCTTCCTCAGCAGCAGCAGCGAATTCCTCGCCAGCGAATCAATCGGCTGATGCCTCCCGTTCTGCACCACCGGCAGGCCCCCGAATCCGCGCAGCGGCACCCCATCCGCAGGATCCTTCGGCCCCCTCAGAAAACTCAGTACCCATGCGGCCAGCACAAGGGTCAATGCAATTGGTATCCAGCGTTTCATGCAGTACGGCGTTTTTGACTGAAGCGGAAAAGATGCAGCAGAAAATGGCGGAGCATCCCATACCCCACCAGCGAACATCCGAAATACGGCGAAAACCAGGACGGATTCCTCACCACCTGCAGCGCGCTCGTCCCCCGACTCCGGTCCAGCTCGTCCCGCCCCATCTGATATTGGAAGAACGTCAGGCCCGCATACCGCAGCGGCGCATTCATGTAAATCTCCACCTCCCGGTCCTCTTTCAATCCGGGATTCTCAATCCTCACACGACTCCGGAAATCCTTCGGAATCTCCGTCCCGGGATACACCTCATGCGTCGTCTTCATCAGGGTCATGCTGAACGGATGATAGTTCCGCGCCATCCGCAGCGCCACCCGCCACTTCAATCCCCCCACATCCAGTTCCTGTTCCTTCAACATCGGCGTCACCAGCCACGTCCCTTTCTTCCCACCCGCACGCTCAGTCAATTCAATCACCGCGGACGGCACATTCCGTCCCTCCATGTCCCGAGCCTCAGGCAACGGCACCGTGAAATACCGCTTCGCCACATCCGAATCCGCCTGCGGAGCCGGACCACTGTCCGTCACCGGCTGATTCGCCGCCAGCCGCTGCGCCGCAAAACGCATCTCCGCATCCTGCATCCCGAATCTCCCCAGCATCTCCGACCGAAACCGTTCCTTCAACTGAGCCATCAATGCCGCCGCCTTCTCAGGCTGCCCAGCAATCCGCTTCGCCGCCGCCTCAATGTCCCCGCCATCACTCTCCCCAACCGCCTTCAACGCTGCCTGCCACACCGCCGCACGCCCCGGCGCTTCCTTCGCCCGAACCGCTTCCGCAGGCAGATTCTCCGCCACACTGTATCGCGACTCCAACGCCGCCAGCGCCCCGCGCAGGGTCCCCTCATGCTGCTGCGCCGTCTGCCGGTTCACCAACTCACTGTTAGGCATCCACTGCACCACCCGCACCGCAAACGGCAGCTTCTCATTCTCAATCGCACCCTTCGCTCCCGCCAGCAGATCATGCGGAATCGACGTCACTTCATCATTCTCACCATCCACCGACCTCAGAAACACCAGCTCGGAATCAAACCGCTCCTCGCTGTACCGCGCCGTCTCGCCCTCACGAAAACTGATCTGCGACTCCGTCGCCAGCATGTCCGTCGCCAGTTGCCCCACCATCAGAATCACAATCCCCGCATGCACAAAATCCACCCCGATCTTCTTACCGCTCCCCTCCATCGACCCGCGCCGCGACAACACCAGATCCACCACCAGCAAGGCCCCGCACGTGAACGCAAACACCCACGGCATCCACAGCAGCTTCCACGTCACCACATAAAGCGCCGCCGCCACCACACCGTAATGCAGCATCATCGCCGCCATCCCGCCAGGCGGCCTCGTGAACCTCCTGAAATGCGCACACACCAGATTGATCAGAAACGCCAGCCCTAGCGCATACCCTCCAGGAAACACCGGCGGCACCCACCAGATGTCCCCCTTCTGCCTCAGAATCCACCAACTCTTGAACCACCGCTCCTGCGCCAGATACAAGCCCTCATGAACCTGCGCCAAGGTCCCCAGAAACACCAGCAGCGCACTCAATCCCAGCAGCACCACCGCAAGCTTCAGCGATGTCAGGAAATTCCACACCCGCCCCGCCACCGAAGGCGACTTCACGGGTGCAACAGTTACAACAGGGGCGGCAGTGTCACTCATGGGGTCGCCTTGGCAAAATTCACAAACGTCTCCCGCGCCGCTTTCACCGCAGCCGTCGGTCCCGTCAGCTTATAAAAAAACCACCGCCCTCCCCGCGGCACTATCGCCCCACCCAACGCCTTCTCCCCATTCTCCAGATCCACCACCACCGCTCCCTCAGGCCCGCCCTCAATCGGCTTCGCCGCACCCGCCGCCTCCTCCGCCCCAACCTCCGGCAACCCCATCTGCCGCCGCCACCTCAGCACATTCGCCGCCAACCCTCCCGTATCACTCGGAAACACACTCACCGCCACCTCCGCGCCCCCATCCACACTGTACTTCGCCACCTGCATCGCCCCAGCCGCCACCACATTCCAGCCCTCCGGCACCTTACCAGGCACCGCAATCTCCCCACCTTCAGGCGCTGGCGCTGGCGCAACCGCAGGCTGCTCAGGTGCTGCCGCTGGCCGCTCAGGCGCAACCGCCGGAGTCGGCTCCTTCACCGGACCCGCTGTCCCCGCCGCCCCGAACTTCACCGTCTTCAAAAACCCCGTGAACGCATCCAACTGCGCCCCAACCGCGTCCGGCGGCCCCTGCAGCTTGAAAAACCAACTCCTTCCCTCCCGATGCAGAAACGCCGTCACAATCCTCACCGGAGTCCCCCCGCGCTCCGCACTCAAATCAAAAAACCGTCCCTTCCCCCCGGCAATCTCCGTCTCCTTCAACGCCGCCGTCGCCTCCGCCTCACTGAACGCAGGCTGCCCCAGCACGTTCCGCCACATGTTCACCAGCATGTTCTCCTGTCCCTCCATCGACGCCAGCGGCGTGATGTTGATCATCACCTCCCCAGCCTTGAACTGCCCCACATTCATCCCGCCATCCGACCCCAAATCCGTCCACCCGCTCGGCAAGGCCCACGTCACCGCAGGCAACGCCGCCCGCTCCGCCGCCGGTTGCTCACCCGCCGCTCCACCTTCGTCAGCACCAGTCGCCGCAGGCACCACTTCCCTGTCCCTCGGCGCAACATACGTCCGGATCTCCGCCTTTCGGCAGGCAGGCACAGCGGCAAGCACCAATGCCGCCAGGGGCAGCAGTCGGACATGGCAATTGGATCGGATCAACATGGTGGAACAATGGCAACGCACTCGAGTTCGCTCATCTTACGCCTCCCAGCCACGCGCAAGCCGTCGTCTCTCCTTTCCTCCCCGCTTTTCCCAGGCATTCATCCCGGAAAAAAATTCACCCGCCGGTCCCAATCGATCCCGGCGGGTGAAAAATTAGTGAGGATTCAGTCGCAATCAGATCTCAGGACCCGGACGGAGCTGCCGCCTTCGACGCATTCTTCTGCGCCGCCGCCGCCGCGGCCTTCCCGACCGTCGACTTGCCCATGAAGGTCGCTCCCTCTTCAATCGCCAGCGTCCCGGCAATCACGTCGCCCTCAAGCGTCGCACTGCTCTTCAATTCGCAACGCTCGCTCACCGTGATGTTCCCCTGCACCCGACCGAAAATCACCACAGACTTCGTCCGGATCTCCCCAGTCACATAGGCATTCTCCCCAACGGTCAGGCTCCCGTCCGAACTCACCTCGCCGTCAATCTTCCCGTCAATGATCAGATCGTTGGAAAACTTCAGCGATCCTTTGATCTCGACGTCGCTGCTCAGAATATTCTTGTTGGGACTCATGATGGATGGTGATTTGACCTGAGGAACTGTGGGACGGGGTTTGGAACTGGATTCGTAATAGGAACCCGACGCCTGAGGGGCGGCAGGTGCCGGAGCATAGCCGGATTCCGCGGCCGGAGCAACTCCGGGAGATGTTGGCGGTTGCGGCTTTTGACCGATGATTTGCTTGAGCACGGCGCTGAGAGGATAAGGTTGAACGGCGGACAGCAACGCCGGTCTCGGAACCATCACAGGCTCCACCGACCGGCGTCTCAAAGGATTTATGGCCTCACCCAAATCCACGCAAGCCAATCCTTGGAAAAGATTGCGCCACGCCCACCCACAATCACGGATTCGCCCCCCCTCCAAGGGAATCTCTTCCCTTCTCATTTTCCATGGGCGGTCCCCCACGCCCGCGGAAGCATTCCCATGACGCCACGCCTCCCGATTGCGGTTGTCCAAACCCCGATCCGCCGCGTTCTTCCTTCAGCCTCCCATGAAAGATAAATCCCCGCTGCTCATCCCTCTGGCCTTCGGCCTGCTCCTCTTTGCAGCCGCGCTCTTCATGCTCCCCGGCTCCCTCGGCTTCTCCGGCGCCAACTGGCGCAACGCTTCCTCCGGTGGCCCAGGCAATTCCGACCGCCTCGCCGGCCAGAACGCCAACCCAACTCCAACCGACGGCCCCTCCGCCGCCCCAGGTGGTGGCGCAGGCGACCCCTCCGCCGCCCTCATGGCCGATCTCCTCCGCGACCTCAGCAACCCGGAAGCCCGTAAAGGCGAGGCCGTCCTCACCTTCGAATCCGCCGAAGCCCTCCAGCGCTTCCTCGCCCGCGCCAGCCAATCCGGCCTCAAGGTCCTCGGCTCCATCTCCTCCCTCAACGCCGTCCGCGTCGGCTTCGATGACCTCACCGCCCTCCGCAACGACATGCGCGCCAACGCTGGCGACTACCAAGACGCTGGCGGCAACTTCTACGTCCACATTCCCGGGGTCCCCGCCGCAGAAAATCGCCCCACTCAGGCCGAAGTCGGCTTCGGCGACGGTGCCCTCGCCTTCATGGGCATCCGCGGCGACAACTCCTCATGGGGCAAAGGCGTCACCATCGCCATCCTCGATAGCGGGGTCGATGCCCTCGGCACTTTCGGCAACCGCCTCCGCGCCATCGACATCGGTCAAGGTCTCGGCGGCACCGGCGAAGTCGATGGCCACGGCACCGCCGTCGCCGCCCTCGCCGCAGGCTCAGCCGCCGGCAGCACCGGCACCGCCCCAGCCGCCAACGTCCTCTCCATCCGCGTCACCGGCGCAGACGGGGTCAGCGACATCTTCACGCTCGCCCAGGGCATCAAAACCGCCGTCGATGCAGGTGCCCAGGTCGTCAATATCAGCCTCGGTGCCTACGAAAACTCCGCCGTCCTCACCGAAATGATCGCCTACGCCTATCAAAAAGGCGCCGTCATCACCGCAGCCGGCGGCAACGACACCGCCGCCTCTCTCACATGGCCCGCCGCAGACTCCCGCGTCGTCTCCGTCGGCTCCGTCGACGCCCTCGGCCAGCAAACATCCTTCTCCAACTCCGGCCAGAATCTCTGGGTCACCGCCCCAGGCCTCGAACTCCAGACCGCATGGCCAGGCGATAAACTCGTCTCCTTCGACGGCACCTCCGGTTCCTCCCCGCTCGTCGCTGGCTCCATCGCCGCACTCATGTCACAAGTCCCCGGCCTCACCGCCCAGAACGCCGCCAACCTCCTCGCCCAGTACTCCGCCGACGCCGGTGCCGCCGGCCGCGACCCAGGCTTCGGCTACGGCACCGTCGACCTCGGCTGGGCCATGAACTACAACAATCAGCAGTACGTCGATACCTCCATCTCCAGCCAGTACTACCGCGCCAGCGAGGGCCTCATGGACTTCGTCGTCCAAAACCGCAGCGGCCAACCTGTCAGCGGCCTCACCCTCTCCGTCAACGCCGCCGGCCAATCCCAGGACGTTTCCGTCCCATGGCTCACCCCCGGCGCCCGCTGGACCTACACCGTCCCAGTCGACAACGCCGCCCTCGCCGCCTCCGGCGAACTCCAGTACTCTTCCCGCCTCCGCAATCCCAACGGGCTCGTCGACCAGAATCCCGCCAACAACCAGCGCGCCAGCGCCGTCATCCAGACGGTCAAGTAACTCCGCATCGGGCGCCAACCCGCCGTCCCGGAATTTCCGCGGCCGTCCTGTCCCTTTTCTGCCCGGAGATTCGTAGCCAAGGGCTCAACACGGGCTCAGTTCCCGCCCGTGACCTGAATTCCACCCACTCACGCCGCCATGTCCCGCGCCACTCCCGCCACCATCCTCAACGCCCTCAACTGGCGCTACGCCGTCAAACAATTCGACCCGACCAGAAAAATCGACGCCGCCGTCTGGGCCGATCTCGAAAAATCTCTCGCCCTCACTCCTTCCTCCTTCGGCCTCCAGCCATGGCAGTTCCTCATCGTCGATAACCCGGACGTCCGCGCCCAGCTCGTCCCCCACTCATGGCACCAACGCCAGGTCGCCGACGCCTCCCACCTCGTCATCATGGCCGTCCGCACGTCCATCGACCACGCCTACATCAACAGCTACCTCGATGACGTCGCCGCCACCCGCCAGACCAATCGCGACGCCCTCGCTGGCTTCGAAAAAATGCTCACCGGCGCCGCCTCCATGCTGACGCCCGAATGGGCCGCCCGCCAAGCCTACATCGCTCTCGGCCAGTTCATGCTCGCCGCCGCCCTCCTCGACATCGATACCTGCCCTATGGAAGGCTTCTCCGCTCCCGACTACGACCGCATCCTCGGCCTCGCCGACCACGGCCTCACCACCGCCGTCCTCTGCCCCGCAGGTTACCGCGCTCCCACCGACTCCTACGCCGCCGCCCCCAAAGTCCGCTGGCCCGTCTCCGACGTCGTCAAACACATCTGACCTGTGTCCCAACGGGACACCGTATACCAGCCCAGAGCGAAGCTCTGGGTACGGGCATCCTGCCTGTGACCCCCAATCCCATCGAGATTGCGTCCCGAAGCCCAGGGTTGGCCTGCGGAACGCAGCCCTACCTTGGGTCCTAACCCCAACAAGACCCCCAACCCCAACGGGATTGCGTCACCCGCACAAAGCCCGCCAACCCCTCGCCACCTCCCCGACAAAAAAACGGCCCCCGATCGCACGATCGGGGGCCGTCATCATAATCGTTCCGCAGCAACCCCTCAGGCCGCCGCAGGCTCCGTCACCTCAAACACTTCCCGGGCATCAGCCACCGCCCCACTCACCGCCGCCGCCGCCACCATCACAGGACTCATCAGAATCGTCCGACCAGTCGGACTCCCCTGCCGTCCCTTGAAGTTCCGGTTCGACGACGACGCACACAGCTGATCTCCCACCAGTTTGTCAGGATTCATCGCCAGACACATCGAACATCCAGCCCCGCGCCACTCAAACCCAGCCTCCGTAAACACTTTGTCCAATCCCTCCTGGCGGCACAGGTGATCCACAATCTGACTCCCTGGCACCGCGATCGCCTTCACATGCGCCGCCACCTTCCGGCCCTTCAGATACCGCGCCACCTCACGGAAGTCACTCAACCGCCCGTTCGTGCACGAACCCACGAACGCCACGTCAATCTTCGTCCCCTTGATCGGCGCTCCCGCCGGCAGCTTCATGTATTCCAGCGCTTCACGAATGCTCTCCCGCTCCAACTCGTCCGCCGCAGCCGCAGGATCCGGCACCGAACTCCCGATGCTGAACCCCTGATCCGGACTGATCCCCCACGTCACCGTCGGCGCAATGTCCTCCGCACGGATGTTCACCACATCGTCATACACCGCATCCGCATCACTCGCAAACGACCGCCACTGCGCCACCGCCACATCCCACTCCGCCCCACTCGGACAATACGGACGTCCCTTCAGGTACTCGAAGGTCTTCTCATCCGGATTCACATACCCGCATCGCGCTCCACCCTCGATCGACATGTTGCAGACCGTCATCCGCTCCTCGACCGAAAACCCGTCCAGCACTTCACCGCCGTACTCATAGGCAAACCCGATTCCCCCCTTCGCACCCAACTGCGCAATGATGTGCAGGATCACGTCCTTCGCATACACCCCCGCTCGCAGCTTCCCATCCACATTGATCCTCCGCACCTTCGGCTTGCTCATCGCCATCGTCTGCGTCGCCAGCACGTCCCTCACCTGCGTCGTGCCGATCCCGAACGCAATCGCCCCGAACGCCCCGTGCGTCGCCGTATGGCTGTCACCACACGCAATCGTCGTCCCAGGCTGCGTAATCCCCTGCTCAGGCCCCACCACGTGCACAATCCCCTGCTTCCCGCTGCTCAAATCAAAATACGTGATCCCAAACTCCACCGCATTCCGCCGCAACTCCCGGATCATCTCCGCCGCCAGCGGATCCGCAAACGGCTCGACCTGGCTGTCCGTCGGCACAATGTGATCCACCGTCGCAAACGTCCGGCGCGGAAACTTCACCGGCAACCCAAGATCACGCAGCATCCCGAACGCCTGCGGACTCGTCACCTCATGAATAAGATGCGTCCCGATAAGCAGTTGCGTCTGACCATTGGGCAGCGTGCGAACCGTGTGCGCTTCCCAGACTTTTTCGAACAGTGTCTTTCCCATGTGATGTTGCAGCGTGATTGAAAACGAAACCGTAACACGCACCCCTCACCCGGCAAGTGGCCGTCTGCAAAACTTGCAGCCCCCGAGCAAGGGGTTGACGGCCGCACCCCGAAACCCGACTATCCCCCTCCAGTCCCCGACCCGCCGCCGTGATCAAATTCTACCTCCCGCACCTGATCTTCTTCAGCGTCTTCTGCCTCTCCATCGCCCCGGTCCTCTACTATTACCAGCGCCGTAACCCCAACGTCCGCTGCCGCCCAGGCCTCGGCGAAATGACCATGGTCACCATCATGGCCCTCTTCATCGGCGCAGCCGCCTCCTACGGCCTCGGCAGCATCTTCCGCGGCGACCAGAACCTCCGCCAATACCTCGCCAAACCAGACGAAGGCGCAGGCTGGTCCGGCGGCACCACCGGCCCTCAGGACGACGACAACGAACCCAAACCCGCTCCCCGCAGAAAATCCGACTGACCTCCTCCCCTCAGTCCACCGTCCCCGCCCTCAAAATCCCCTCCAACCGCTCCCGCTCCGCCTCAATATCCTCCCCAGCCTCAAACGGCATCCCCAATACCGCCGTCACCCGCGAAAACGGCTTCGGAATCTGAAACCGGTCCCACGACCTCAATTCCCACTTCGCATGCAGCCGGATATGCAGCGGAATCACCGGCACCCCAGTCACCCGCGCCAACTGCACCACCCCGGGCGCTAACTCATACCTCGGCCCCCGCGGTCCATCCGGCGTAATCCCCAGCACCGCCCCGCCTCGCAGCACCCGCCGGCATTCCACCAGCGCCTGCGCCGCACGCTTGCTCGATGAACCACGCACCGCCCGAAACCCGAACCGCGCCATCACCGCAGCCAGTTGCGCCCCATCCCGACTCGCACTCGTCAGCACCGCCCCCGCCGTCAATCCACGCGTCACCCGCCGGTAAAGACACGGCACACAGAAAATCCGGTTGTGCCAGAATACCCAGATACTCCCTCCCGCCGGAGGCGCAGCCCCCAACCCCGACTCATCCCTCACCTCCACCCGCAGCGTCGCAAACCACACCTTCACCAACCCCGCCAGACTCGCCGCCACCAACCGCTGCCGCCACGTCTCCCCCGCCGGCACCGGCCGCACCGGCTCCACTCGCTGCTCTCGCTCAGTCCCCATAACTCCTCCCTAACCAACCTCACACATCATACACCCGACCCACCCGATTCTCGTAGAAATGCACAAACGACCGATTGCACACTTCATACCCTCCCGGCGTCGGATAGTCCCCAGTGAAATACCAGTCCCCGCAATCCGGCGACACCGCCTCATGCAGCCCGCCCACCGACAGAAACAGAATGATCAACTCACCCTGCCAGTCCGTCTCCGGATACACAAACTCACTGATCCGCCCCGCAATCTGCTCGTCCCGGAACGGCTCATAAATCCCCTTCACCGCATTCACCTGCTCGCTCGCAGGCTTCGTCAGTTCCTCCTTCGCCCTCCGGTACACTTCATCAATCACCGACGCGTGCCCACCCGACTTCAGCAGGTCAATCGCCGCCTGAAACGCAATGAACTTCCCGATCTCCGCCATGTCGATCCCATAACAGTCAGGATAACGGATCTGCGGCGCCGTGCTCGCCACCACAATCCGCTTCGGATTCGTCTTCGTCAGCATCTTCAGAATGCTCTGCTTCAAGGTCGTCCCCCGCACGATCGAATCATCAATCACCACCAGCGAATCCTCAGGCCGCACCTCCCCGTACGTCACATCATACACATGACTCGCCAGCTGCAGCCGGCTGCTCTCCTGACTGATGAACGTCCGCAACTTGATATCCTTGTGCGCAATCTTCTCCCCGCGCGGCCAGTTCCGGAGAATCAAATCGTCGATCAGATCCTCATTCAGCGTCCCCTCCGCCGCCGCCTGCAGAATCGCATGCTTCACCTCCTGCCTCCGGTGCAGCCGCAACCCGCTCATCATCCCGTGATACGCCACCTCCGCCGTGTTCGGTATGAAACTGAACACCGCACGCTCCAGATCATTGTCGATCACCTTCAGAATCTGCGGCACCAGCGCCGCCCCTAACCGCTTCCGTTCCTGATAAATCTCAGGATCGTTCCCCCGCGAAAAATAAATCCGCTCGAACGCACAAGGCGTCACCGGCATCGCCGGCCCGAAAGCCTCCCGCGTCACCGTCCCGTCACTCTTCATCCCCACCACCGTCCCCGGTGCCACTTCCTCAATCCGATCCATCCCCGCACTGAACACCGTCATCAGCGGCACCCGCTCGCTCGCAAACGCAATCACTTCGTCATCCTCATAACAGAAACACGGCCGGATCCCCCGCGGATCCCTCACCACAAACGCATCCCCGTTCCCGATCTGCCCAGCAATCGTATACCCCCCGTCCCAGTGACACGCACTCCGCCGGATGATCTCCGTAATGTCCAGCCGCTGACTGATGATCGCCGGAATCTCGCTCCCCGGCGTCCCCGCATCCCGCATCTCCCGGTAAATATCCGTATGCACCTCATCAAGGTGAAACCCGATCTCCTCCAGCACCGTCTGCGTGTCCGTCCCGAACACCGGATGCTGCCCGCGGTCAATCATCAGCTGATTCAACTCCCGCGTGTTCGTCATGTTGAAATTCCCCAGCACCATCAGGCTCTTCGTCGGCCAGTTGCTCCGCCGGAAATAAGGATGACACGACCCCGTCCCGAACTCCCCGCTCGTCCCGTACCGCAGGTGCCCCATCAGCAGCTCACCCCCGAAATCAAAGTGCGCCTTCACACTCGCACCGTCCTTCACCGAAATCCGGTTCTTCCGCGCCAGTTGCTCATACACCGCCATCTGCGACCTGAACACCATCCCCAGCGAGTCCGTCTTGCTCGACCTCACCCGCGCCATATACGGCTGCCCCAGCGGCACATGCAGCTTCGTACACCCGATGCCCACGCCGTCGTGACCCCGGTTGTGCTGCTTCTCCATGAGCAGGAACAGTTTGTGAAATCCCCAGAGCGGATTCTGGTACTTGTCGACGTAGTATTGCAGCGGTTTGCGCAGCCGCACGAAGGCTACGCCACACTCGTGCTTGATGAAGTCGCTCATGTAATAGCAGGGCCAGTAGGTAAGAGAACGGCGATCCCCTGATGGCGTCACCCCTCCCGCGCAAGAGGACATTGCCCAATCACTCCCACACACTCCTCCATCACCCCAGCAACTCCCTCACCGGCCGCCCCTGCAACCCCGCCTCCCGCACCAACCGCCGCACCAGCAGCAGGCTCCCCACCGCATCGTACAGCGCATCGTGAAACCACAGCCCGGGACACAGTTCGTCAAGCTCCCCCTTCATCCCAAGCCGCCCAATCAATCCCTCCAGCGAATAATCCCCCAGCCCGCCCCACACCCGCCGCGCCAGCACCACCGTGTCCAGCCACGGCCCAAACCCATGCAGCGGAAAGGTCCTCAAAAACCGCTTCTCCGTCCCCGCACTGTGCGCCACCACCACCGCCCCTCCCAACCTCGACCGGAACTCAGGCCACAACGCCTTCATCACCGGCGCTCCCTCCAGCGCCTCAGTCCCGATCCCATGCACCTGACGCGCACTCCACGTCACCGGCCTCCCGGGATTCAAATACGTCCGGTAAAAACTCCCCGCTTCAATCTCATCACCCCTCATCGTCGCCATGCCGCACTGCACCGGCGCATCCGTCATCCCCGGAGCCGCCCCCGCACTCTCAAAATCAATCGCCGTGAATCGGCACTCACTCACCAGCATCCACCCCTCATCCCCCATCCCCTCCCCTCCGCAACCGCAGACGTTTCCTCCTCCCTCCCTCCCGCCTCCGTCGTTCCTCCTCCGCCAACTCCCTGTCCCGCTCCCACAGCCTAAACCCCCATGTCCCTCGGCCTCCAGATCGTCTGGTTCAAACGCGACCTCCGCACGGCCGACCATGCCCCCCTCTCCGCCGCCGCCAGCTCCGGCCACCCAGTCCTCTGCCTCTGGATCTACGAACCCTCATGGCCCCAATCCCCCGAATTCGACGCCTCCCACCTCGAATTCGCCAACGAATGCCTCGAATCCCTCGACCGCTCTCTCCGCCTCCTCGGTAATCGTCTCGTCACCCGCTGCGGCCACGCCACCGACGTCCTCGAACAACTCTGGCGCGAAACCGGCTTCACCCACCTCTGGTCTCACGAGGAAACCGGGCCCGACTGGACGTTCGCTCGCGACCGCGCCGTCGCCGCATGGTGCCAATCCCATCGCATCCCATGGTCCGAACTCCCCCAACACGGGGTCTTCCGTCGGCTCCGCTCCCGCGACGGCTGGGCCGATCTCTGGGAATCCCGCATGCGCCAACCGCTCCTCCCAACCCCCGACTCCCTCCCCGCCACCAAAGGCATCCGCAGCGACGGCCGCCGCACCCCACACGATTTCGGCCTCCCGCCTTCCTCCAAAATCCGCCAGCTCGGCGGCGCCGCCAACGCCCTCTCCTCCCTCGATTCCTTCCTCTCCCACCGCGGCATCAACTACCGCCGCGGCATGAGCAGTCCGCTCTCCGCCACTTCCGCCTGCTCCCGTCTCAGCCCCTACCTCGCATGGGGCGCTCTCTCCCTCCGCTCCGTCGTCCAGCAATCCGACGCCGCCCTCCATCACCTCCAGTCCATCCCTAACTCCGCCGACCCGTCCGTCAAACCATGGCGCGACTCCCTCCGCTCGTTCGCCTCCCGTCTCCGCTGGCA
>CANHUG010000063.1 GCA_947462995.1 Verrucomicrobiales bacterium
TCCCACTCCAGTCCTAACGAAGGCAACGGCACCGCCTCGAACATCAGCGCCCACGCATCCGGCTGATGCGCCATGTTCCAATCCCCGCGCTCCCACGTCCCTCCCTGCTGGCAGTTCTCAAACGCAAACGCCAGCCCGCGCTCCGCCGCTTCCTCCGCCAGCGGCATCCACACTTCCCTAAACCGCTCCACCGACTCCGGTATCGACGCCCATGGCACCCGTCCCGCAAAACACCCGATCACCCGCGTCCCCATCTCCTCAGCCGCATCCATCGCCTCCCGCAGACACCGCCGCGATTCCTCACCCCGCTCGCCCCCATCCAGCGGATTCCCATAAACCCCCAGCGCACTCACAAATGTCCCCGTCTCCTCGCAAATCTCCCGAATCTCCCCTGCCATCGGCACCAATGGCGGAATCGCCCTGTGCTTCAGCGGAAACGCCGGTTGCCAACACTCAAACCCATGCTCCGCCATCTCGCGAATCACCTCAGGCGTTCGCTCCCATCCCCGTACCACTGTCCCAATCGCAGGCTTCATCATCATATCCTCAAAAATCAAATTGCCCGGTCCTCAGCATCACCAGCGTACACGCTTCCTCCCACGGAATCCCCGCCGCATCCAACGCCGCCACCACCTCCGGACTCTCCGTCCCCGGATTGAAAATCACCCGCCCCGGCCGCAACGCCACCATCGCCGGAATCAGCGCCGCCAACCTCGCCGGCCCCACATAAAGCGTTAGCGTGTCCACCCGCTCCCCGATCGCCTCCAATCCCTTCACCACCGGAATCCCCTGCACCTCCGACAACGCCGGATGCACCGGAATCACCCGGTGCCCAAGTTCCCTCAACAACGCCACCGCCCGGTACGCATACCGCTCGGGATCCGCCGACGCCCCTAACACCACCACCGTCTGCTCTCGCTGCTTCGTCTTCATCCGCCCACCATAACTCCATTCCCCGCCTTCACAACACCGCCTCGCGCCGGAACCACCGGAACGGATTCAACGATGGCATCGGCCGCCCCGCCGCACGGAAATACAGAATCCAGCAACCCGCCAGCGCACACGCCCCATTCACCGCCCACGCCGCCGCCACTGGCAGCAGATACCCACCCTCCCCAGCCTTCAAAACCACCGTCGACAGGAAAAACGCCAGCACAAACAACCCCACCGCCGCCGACACCCCACCCAGCATGTTCCGCCGCGACGCCACAATCCCCAGCGGTGCCGCAATCAGCACCATCAGAAAACACCGGAACGGCAACGCCAGCCGCCAGTGCCGCGCCACCGCAAACCGCGCCCGCGTCAACTCCGGCAATGCCTCGTTCGTCCTCAACCATGACAACAGCTCCGGCACCCCCAGATGCTCCGGATCCAACCGGTTGCTCAGGATAATCCCCGGCGTCTCCGACCACACCGGATCCGTCACCTCGATCAATTCCTTGTACACCCGCCGCGGATGCTCCAACCGCACCGCCGGCACCCCGCCAGTAAACCCATACTCCCACGCCTGATAAAACCGCCACACCCGGCTCTCCGGACTCCACCGCGCATTCCGCGCAAAAATCGCCCGCTCCATCTCACCCTTCTCATTCTGCTCCAGCAGCCACACCTCCGTAAACCGGCTCGCCTCCCGCGGCGTCAGGCTCACCTTCCAGATATACCACGTCCGGTGCTCCTCCCGGTTCCGGTACAGCACGTTGTACGTGCTCGTCTGATCCGCTTCCGCCACCAGCTTCTTCTTCCCCTTCCCCTTCACCGTATCCCTCGCCTCCTTCAGCATCTGCTCCTGCACCCGCTGCGCCTGCGGAGCCATCTCGAAATTCAACGCCAGCACCACCAGCGAACACCACAACCCCGCCACAAACAGCGGCATCAGCACCCGCACCACACTCCGCCCCGCACTGATCATCGAAATCAGCTCGTTGTGCCGCGACATCTTCCCTAACGCATACAATGTCGCCAGCAGCAGCGCCGGCTCCACAATCGTCGTCAGAATATGCGGCAGCTGCCTCACATAAAACCCCAGCACCTCCCCCACCCCGAACTTCACCTCCACAAAATCATTCGCATGATTCAGCAGATCCATCGTGATCATGATCCCCGCGATCCCCCCAGTGCACAGAAAAAACGGCACCGCAAAATTCCTCACCAGATACCGGTCCATCAAGGTGCTCCCGTGATACAGCAGTAGCAGCACCGCCGGACTCAGCGCCAGCAGCACCATCAACCCCAGCTTCACAAAATACGGCCCCGACGACGCATCCATCCCCATCGGATCATACCGCACGTTCTCCCAGTTCGTGAGAAAATCCCCGCCCACCCACGCCAGCGCTACCCACGACCCCGCCAGCGTCACCGGCAGCACCAGATCCCGACCCCGCAACCGCACCAGCGCCACCACCAGCGCAGGCAGCAGGCACCACGTCCCCAATCGCATATGCTCGCGGAAAAACACCGCCATCATGCTCCACCGCTCCTCCGGCCGTCTCACAAACCTCACATGCTCCGCCGCCATCCCGTCCGACGCCAGTCCCCTCATGTCCCGCAAGGTCAGCCACGTGAAAATCCCCACGCCCACCAGCGCCAGCACACTCGCCAGCCACGGCACCGCCCTCACCCCGCGCAGCATCGCCCCAACCATCTCCCGGACAGCAGTTGTAACCACAGCAATTCTCGAAGGCATCGGCAGAACTCGTTCATTTCCCGTGCCCGCGCCAACCCGCAGCGTCAACCGGCGAGTCAATCCTCCAAACCATCACCACCAACCACTCCCAGCTCACGGGTCCAGCCGGTACCGCCGGTTCATGTACAGCAGGTCCGCCACCTGAAACAACGACTTCCCTTCCTCCGCCATCTCCAGCGCCACCCCGTCAGGCTCACCCATCGTCTCCAGCACCCCCGTCCGCGCATCCCCTCGATAATACGTCACCGAACTGTTCAACCCGAACACCGCCAACCGCTCATCCCGGTAAATCCCCACCGACCGGTTGTGATGCATCAGCACACGCCTCGGCCGTCCCTCCCCGAGGAGATCCGACCCGAAAAACAAGCTCTCATACGGCCGCCCGATCAATCCCAGAATCGTCGGCGTCACATCCAGCTGACACCCCAGCGTGTCCACCCGCCGCGCCCCCGGCACCACCGCAGGCCCCAGCACCACCATCGGAATCCGGTAACTCGTCAGCGGAATCTGCTGGCTCCCGTACACCCGCGCCCCGTGATCCGCCACCACCACAAAAATCGTGTCCTTCCAGAACGCTTCCTTCTTCGCCTTCTTGAAAAAATCCCCCAGCGCCCAGTCCGCATACCGCACCGCCGGCCGCCGGTCCGCTGGATTCGGCGCATCCTTGATCCTCCCCTCGGGAAACGTGTACGGCCGGTGATTCGACACCGTCATGAACGACACCAGAAACGGCTCGCCCTTCCCGTGAAGCACCCGCATCTCCTCAATCCCCCGACCCAGCAGGTCCTCATCCGACACACCCCAAGCCGTCGTGTGCGCCGGTTTCACAAAGTCATCCTGCTCAATCAAGCGGTCCCACCCGTTCTGCCCCGTGTAACTCTTGATGAAATCAAACGTCCCCCGCCCGCCATACAGAAACAGGGTCCGATAACCATCACGCTTCAGCACCCGCGCAATGGTCTCCACATTCTCCGTCCGATCCCGCGCCAGAATCGCATCCCCAGGCAATGGCGGGAAACTCGAAAACACTCCCTCAAACCCCCGGATCGTCCGGTTCCCGTCCGCCCACAGATTCTCAAACAGCAATCCCTCACCCGTCGCCAGCTTGTCCATCCTCCGGGTCATCGAGATCGGTTCCCCAGCCCGGTTCTTCGCACCCAGACACCCCCAGAATTCACTCCCAAGGCTCTCCTCCAGAATAATGCACACATTCAGCCGCGGCTTCGCTGCATCCCCTGGAATCCGCCGCACCAGCGACCTTCTCACCGCATCCAGCCACTCCCCATCCGTCTTCCCGCCAACCGGCACCTCCGGTGCCTCCGGATGCACAAACTCCACCCCCGGACTCGTCAGCGCCGCCCGCGCCCGCTTCACCGCCGCCCCAGGCTCCAGCGTCGCATAAAACGCATCGTACGGCAGATTCCGCGACCACGCCGCGATCGCCCCAGCCACCGCCCCGTTCGCCGCCACTTCATTCACAATCCGCTCCCGGCTCACCCGCAACCGGCTCTGATTCACCGTCAGCACGCCGCACGCCACCACCGCCAGCCACACCACCGCCCGACCCCACCGCTTCCCTAACCGCTCCCCACCCTTCGCCCGCGGCGGACTCCACCGGAATCCCAGCCACGCCAGCAGGCTCCCCGCAGCCACCGCGGCCACCACCAGCCTCACCAATGGATAGGATTCCCAAAGGTTCGTCGTCACCTCCGTCGGATAAATCAGATAGTCGATCGCCACCGTGTTGAACCGCGACAGAAATTCATCAAAAAAGAAATACTCCGTGATGAACAGAAACACCTGCACGCTCCACGCCACACACGCCATCACATACAGCACCCGCCGCGCCCGCGTCCCCTCCCACGGCCGCCCCCGCAGCGCACACCAGATCGCCAGTGGCGTCGTCACCGCCAGCGCCGTCACCACATCCACATGCAACCCCGTCAGCACCACCCGCACCGCCTCCCCACCAGTCATCGGGGTCTGGCTCGCAAACTTCAGCCAGATCACCAGCCGCAGCACCTGCCCCAGCAGACACAGCAGCACCGCATAAATAATCGGTAGTCCGAAACGGGAATGGCGAAGCCTGGATAGCAGCATGGATGTTCTCTCCGCCGGATGTTCAGGCGGGCTTTCCACTCACGCCCGTCACCTTCCGGCGCAAGCGCTCACCCACCCGCGCAACCTCCGCGCCCCGCAGCCTTACGGCAGCGGAAACCCGCGGTTCAATGCCACCACACGCTCCCGGATCGCATGCAGCCGCGCCACATCCTCACGATGCGTCAGCGCCTCATGAATGAAATCCGCAATCTGCCCCATCTCCGCTTCCTTCATCCCGCGCGTCGTCACCGCCGGCGTCCCCAACCGGATCCCGCTCGGCTTGAACGGACTCGCCGTATCAAACGGAATGCTGTTCTTGTTCACCGTGATCCCAGCCTCATCCAGCGTCTCCTGCGCAATCTTCCCATCCAGTCCCTGCGGCCGCAGATCCAACAGCATCAGGTGATTGTCCGTCCCGCCACTCGCCAGCCGATAACCATGCCCGGTCAACCCAGCCGCCAGCGCCCGCGCATTCTTCACAATCTGCTCCTGGTACTCCCGGAACCCAGGCCTCAACGCCTCCCCGAGACAAATCGCCTTCGCCGCAATAACATGCATCAACGGCCCACCCTGCACCCCCGGAAACACCATCGAATCAATCTTCTTCGCATGCTCCGCCTTGCACAGAATCAACCCGCCACGCGGCCCGCGCAGGCTCTTGTGCGTCGTCGTCGTCACAAAATCCGCATACGGCACCGGACTCGGATGCACCCCTCCTGCTACCAACCCCGCAATGTGCGCCATGTCCACAAACAACAACGCCCCCACACTCTTCGCAATCTCCGCCATCCGCGCAAAATCAATCACCCGCGGATACGCACTCGCCCCCGCCGTAATCATCTTCGGCTTCACCTCCAGCGCCTTCGCCGCCAGTTCATCATAATTGATCAACCCGTCATTCTCCCCAACCCCATACGCATGAATCGTATAGAATTTCCCCGAGAAATTCGCCGGGTTCCCATGCGTCAAATGCCCGCCATGCGCCAGATTCATCGCCAGAATCGGATCGCCATGATTCAAAAACGCAAAGTACACCGCCGCATTCGCCTGGCTCCCGGAATGCGGCTGCACATTCGCATGCTCCGCCCCGAACAACTCCTTCGCACGGTCAATCGCCAGCTGCTCCACCTTGTCCACGTTCTCACAACCACCATACCACCGCTTCCCGGGATATCCCTCCGCGTACTTGTTAGTAAGCACCGACCCCTGCGCCTCGCGCACCGCACGACTCGCAAAATTCTCGCTCGCGATCAGCTCGATATTGTTCTGCTGCCGCAACCCCTCATCCGCAATGATCCCCGCAATCGCAGGATCCGTCGCCGCCATCCCAGCATTCATCCGATCCACCCGGCATCCATGCCGCCCACCTTCAAACTCCGTACTCAGAAACGTCAGCGCCGCCGCCGCCGCTTCCTCCTCCGACGTCGCCCCCGCAAACACCATCACGTTCGCATTGTTGTGCCGCCGCGTCATCTCCGCCGCACCACGATCGGCAATCAGCGCCGCCATGATCCCCGGATGCCGGTTCGCCGCAATGCTCATCCCGATCCCCGTCGTGCAAACCAGCAACCCCGCATCGGCCGCCCCACCCAGCACCGCCGCCGCCACCACTTCCGCATAATCAGGATAATCCACCCGATCGCCGCTCTGCGTCCCCACATCTTCCACCTCGAAACCCTGCGCCCTCAACCGCGCCACCAGCGCGTTCTTCAACATGTACCCGCCATGGTCAGCACCGGCAATGATGCGTTTCACTCGGTCAGATGCAGCAGCTGTAGCAGATTCAGGGGGTTGCATGGGAAACTCTATTTCAATACCTCTTATTCACTCTCTCTTCTCTCAGGATTCTTTCGCCGGCGGCTCCTTCCACGTCTGGTCAATATACGCCAGCACACTCGGCAACGCCTGCTTCAATGTCCGGAATGTCTCCTCATACGCCCCGCGCCCCATCCCGATCGGATCAGGCACGTCCTCCCCCCTCAACTCGTCATCCGCACAGAACTCACAAACTAGATACGTCTTCTCCGCCGCCTGCGGAAACATCATCTCAATCCCCTCCCGATGCCCCGACGTCATACAGAAAATATGCGTCGCCTCCCGCACCATCGCCCGCGTGATCATGCTGCTCCGGAACGAAGAAAGATCAATCCCCTCCCGCTTCAGCACCTCCACCGTGTGCGCACTCGCACGCTGCCCGTCCGCCGCACTCAACCCCGCACTGCTCACCACCACGTCCGGCCGCTGCCGCACCATCTCCGCAAACAACCCCTCCGCCATCGGACTCCGGCAGATATTACCTGTGCAGACAAATAGAACGTGCTTCACTTCGCAGGGGGCGGTTCAATCAATCGAAAATGGGGGCTCAGCATACCTCCGTCCACAGGATGTCAAAGGCGGACCACTCACTCGTCTCCTTCAGGCTCAGCCGGCGCATCAGGCGCAGCCGAAGCTCCCGGCGGCCGAATCCGCGGCACCCGCTTCGCCGCCGCCTTCACTCCACCAGCCTCCTGCCCCAACCGCTTCACCTCATCAGGCCGCAGCACCCGCCACTTCCCAGGCTTCAAATGCTCAATCGTCAAACTCCCGATCCGCGACCGGATCAATCGCTCCACCTCAAATCCCAAGGCCTCGAACATCCGCCGGATCTGCCGGTTCAACCCCTGCTGCAGCACCACAATCAACCGCCGCGGCGAAATCGGATGCACCGCCACCGCCCTCGCCAATCCTTCCTCCAGCGGAATCCCCTTCAGAATCTTCTCAATCATCTCCTTCCGGAACGGCCGGTCCGTCGTCACAATGTACTCCTTGTCCACTTTGTGACTCGGATGCGTCAGCTTCTGCGTCAGCGCCCCGTCATTCGTCATCACAATCAACCCCTCACTGTCATTGTCCAACCGCCCCACATAGTGCAGATGCCGGTAATGCGGCGGCAGCAGATCATACAGCGTCAGCCTCCCCTGTGGATCCGACTTCGTACTCATCACCTTCGGCGGCTTGTAAAGCACCAGGGTCAAATGCTCCGCAGCACTCACCTCACGCCCGTCCGCCGTCACCCGGTCCCCAGCCTCAATCGAGGTCGCCAATTCCTGCACCCGACGCCCGTTCACCGTCACCCGCCCCTCCAGAATCAACGCTTCACAGGCACGGCGCGACCCCAGTCCGCACAAAGCTAGGTATCGGTTCAGTCGCATCTTGAATAAAAGCAAACCGGGCTGGCGCAGCACCTGCAGCCAGCCCGGAAAAGGTTCACTGTGTCAGAATCAAGCCTCAGAGATCCGCCGTGATCTTCGGCAACCCAAGCGCACTCTGCCCCTCTTTCCACACACCGCGCTTCTTCATCAGCTTCACGCGTTCAAAACGCTTGAGAACGCTGCGCTTGGCACCCACGGAGGCACCGCCGGACTTGAGACTGCTGTGTTGGGACATGGTAAGGAAATGTGAAATTCTTCGGGGCCGTGAGCTAAGTGCCTCCCTTCAGCTTTGCAACGGAAAAATCCATCCTTCGTCACTTCAATGCCCGAGGCAACGCCTTCAACGCCGCCAATCGCATCGCCGGATCATCCAGCAACGCCCCCACCAGCCCCGCCAGCTCCGGATCTTCCCCCTGCACCAGCACCATCAGCGCCGCCTCCCGACGCTCCACCGCCAACCCTCCATCCCGCACCTGCTCCCGCAATCTCGGAAACGCCCGTTTGTCCCCGAACGCCACCGCCAGCCCACTCCGCAAATCCGCAATCTCCGCCGCATGCGCCGCCGCATCCGCCCGCCGCGCCAGCACGTCATCCATGTTCCCCCACGCCCCGTCCCATCCCTCAGGCATCGCCACCCCCACCCGCCCGCGCAATCCTTCCTGCGCCGCCTTCAGCAACTGCACCAGCCCGCCAGCCGTCTTCTCCTTGCCCATCGCCCTGACAAGATGCCCGATCCCCCCGTCGCTCTCCGCCAGCCTCCGCCCCACATGCTGCGCCACTAACGCAATCTTCGACTTCCCCGCCAAGGCCAGCGCCCGCTCCGGTTCCCCGCTCACCAGCGGCTCAATCCCGTACCAGTACATCTGCGGAAGGTTGTGATCCTTCCCGTCCTCCCCATGCCCCGTCAGCGACTCCGCCAGTCCCCAGCGCATCCCCAACGGCAACCGCTGCAGCGCCGACGCCACCGCCAGCCGCCCCACCGGTCCACCTCCGTGCTTCGCATGAAACCGCTCCACCGCCGCCAGCTTCTCCTCCGCCGCCACTTCCTCACCATCCAGCATCATCAGCAGGCTCTTCGCCGCCACTACCACATCGTCCACCGCCACCAGTCCGCCTAACTTCCCAGCCCCCGCCCCCGACGCCCGCATCCCCCACAACCCCATCAGCGCTTCCCTCGTCCCACCCGCCTTCACCGCCTGCTCTCCCAACGCCCCATCCTCCCCGCCCGCCTTCGCCACCCGCGTCCGCTCCGCCATCACCCGCAGCGCCTGCCGCGCCAGCCACCCATTCGTCCCACGCAACGCCCCGCGCAATTCCTCACCACTCAGCTTCGCCACATCCCCCTTCCACGGCTTCCACGTTTTCTCGTACTTCACCCTGTAAATCCGCCCATTGCTCCGATCCCACACTTCCGGCTGGGTCCGATGGCACTTCTGCATGTCATACCAGTCAATGAAATACACCGCCCCGTCCGGCCCCACCTTCAGGGCCACGCCCGTAAAGTTCTTGTCGTTCGCCTTAACAAAATCAGGCAGGTGTTTCGCCACGTACCCCGAGCCCTCGGCCACCAGTTCCTCCTGATTGATCCGCTGGCCGTGAATGTTGAACATCATCGCCCGACCCCGGTACTCCGCCGGAAAATTGTCGCCGTTGTAAATGCACAGCCCGCAATGCGCGTGCCCGCCCCCCGCCGCGTCACTCACGCCATTCCCGCTGTGCGGCGTGTCTCCCACATAGTGCAGGTGATCCGCAATCGTCTCGATGTTCGTGTAAACATACGGATTGAAATGCCCTAGCGGATTGCTCTGCCGCAGATAATACCCGCCTTCAATGATATGCCAGAAATGCGGGATCACACACGCCTCGCTGAACCAATCCCCCCGCTCGTTCCAGTCAAACCCCCACGAGTTCGACGTCCCCGACGCATACGCCTCAAAGGTCTTCCGCTCGGGATGGTACCGCCAGTAATGACAATTGATCGGCACCCGCGCCTCCTTCCCGGCCCCCGGAGCCCCCACGTTGCTGTGCGTGAACACGCCATGACACCCATACAGCCACCCATCCGGCCCCCAAACAAACGAATTCAGGGTCTCATGCGTGTCCTGCCAACCCCAACCATCCAGCAGCACCTCCGGCACGCCGTCCATCCGGTCATCCCCATCCGCATCCTTCAAATGCAGTAAATACGGTGCCGCCCCCACATACACCCCGCCCCCACCGACCTCAATCCCGCTCACCAGATTCAACTTCTCCGCAAACACTTTGCGCGTCTCAAACGCCCCATCCCCATCCTCATCCGAAAAAATCAGAATCCGATCCTCCCCTCCAAAAATATCAGCCAGCTGCGCCCCCTCCGGCCGCGCACCCCCGCCAGCCGGAGGATTCCCCCGCCGGTTCGGGTACGTCCGTCCCTCCACCACCCACATCCGCCCGCGCCCGTCCCAGCAGAACGCAATCGGCTGCACCACCTCCGGCTCCGCCGCCACCAACTCCACCCGGAATCCCTCAGGCGCAGTAAACTTCCCCAGCGCCTCCTGCGGCGTCAGCAATGGATCCCCCAACACCACCGCTCCAGTTCCCCACACGACAGCAGCACTCAGCAATACAGTTGATTTCACCCGCATGCCTTGCCACACCCGCCACCCCACGGTCAAGCCCGGCCCCCACGCTTCCGCGGAACCTCCTCAACCCCCCTCACCCCAGCTCCAATCCCGCCAGAAACTCCTCCAGAGCCTCATGCCTCTCAGGATCATACGCGTGACTCACCAGCCCCAGTCTCCTCCCCGTCGCTATATTGTCAGGAAGATCGTCAATGTACGCAATCTCCCCGGGCTCCAGCCCTAACTCATCAAGCGCCTTCCGGTAAAACGCCTCGTCCGGCTTCATGCACCCCGCACTCCACGAATAAAACCCGCCCTGAAACTGCCCGAACACCTCATACCGCTCAAACAGATACCGCTCATGCAGCTCGCTCGTGTTCGAAAACAAATACAGCGGCACCCGTCCCCGCAACCGCTCCACCACCGTCAGCATCGGCTCGTTCACCCAGAAAATATCGTTGAACACGGCCCGGAATTCCATCTCCCCCATCCCCGGCCCGATCAATGCCACCGACCGCGCCACAAACTCATCCGCACTCACCACCCCGCACTCCATCTCCATTCCCAACGCCCGAATCTCCCGCTCCACCTCCGGCACCCGCTCCGCCCCAATCACCTGCTCCACCACCCGAAACACCCGGCCATAGTCAAACCGCACAAGAACGTTCCCGATATCAAACAGAAAGGCTTTGATCATATCCCCGGCGTATCCGCGAGAATCCGCCGCGCCGCAAGCACCGCTCCATCCGGCCGTCGCTCCCGCGTCGCCGCCTCCTGCATCGCCCGCAATCGCCCGCCCGTCACCAACTCCCGCAGAAACTTCCCCGTCTCCCCACCCGCCACCGGTGCCCGACACCCGCAACCCAATCGCTCCAGCAACTCCAGATTACCTTCCTCCTGCCCCGGAATCACATAGTTCACCACCGCCGGCACCCCCGCCGCCAGACACTCGTGCACGGTCGCCCCACCAGCCTTCGTCAGCACCACATCACTCGCCGCCATGCGCGCCGGAATGTCCCCGCACCAGCCCTCCACCCGCACGCCCCCACGTCCGCTCGCCGCCACCAACCCCTCAACCACCGGTCTCAATCTCCCTTCACTTCGCCCCGTCACCACCGTCAACTCCGCCCGCTCCGGCAACTCCCTCAACAACGACGCCACCGTCTCCCTCACATGCGACGTCCCCGTCGTCGCAAAATACAACACCCGCAGCCGCCCCGCCTCCCCCGCCTCCCGCCGACCCACCGCATACGCCGGATCCACCGGAAACCCCGTCACCTCAATCCTCCCACCCTCCACACCCTCCCCGATCATATACTCCCGCGAAAACTCATCCGTCACCAACCACCCGTCCGCCCTCAACCTCGTCCAGATCGGATGAATCGTGATGGAATCCGTTACCACCACCCACACCCGCTCAGGCCTCGGCACGTCCGCAGGCATCGCATCCATAAAATACGGATACAAAGGATACGTCGTCACCACCGCTCTCGGCCGCTGCGCCCGCATCTCCCGCTCCAGCCACGCCTGAATCCCCACCACCCGATCCCACAACCCCGGCCCGAACGGCCCCGCACGCGACATCTCGAACGCCATCCGCCACAGCCCCGGCGCCCGCGTCGTCACATCATGATAAATCCGCTTCGCCACCGCCGCCAGCCGCGGCGACGCCAGCGTCACCGGATCCCTCGGCTCCGGCATCACCCGCCCACCCGATTCCTCACCCAACGCCTTCGCCAGTTGCCGCGCCGCAGAATTATGGCCCTCGCCAAATCCTGCCGTCAGCAACATCACCGGTAATCGCGGGTCTCTCACAGAAATATTTGTTTATGAAGCTTGAATTCTCAGGCGTCGAAAATACCTTCTCTCCGAGTAAAGCATGGACGCCAAGGGTCAATATCTAGGTTTTGTCAATCACGCACGCCGCTCCATCTCATGGCCCGGTTGGCGCAGCCCCCTCGTCCAGGTCCGCCTCCTCATGGGCGCATGGGCCGTCGCCGCGCTCTGGTCCCTCTTCCCCCAATCCACCTCCCGCCGCGAGAGCGATTTCAACCCGCTCGCCGCCGCCCTCGCCGCCAACTCCTCCACGGACCAAGGCTACCGCCCCACCATCCATCTCCACTCCCCACCCAAGGCGCCCGCCCCATCCAAAGCCAGCCCCTCCCCCCCCTCCCCGGCCGCCTCAGCCCTCGCCGCTTCCGCTCGCAAGGCCGCCCTCGACGCCGCCCGCGCCCCGCGCTGGTCCCATCTCCACCCATCCCTCCGCCACGAGGTCTCCGCTCGTCTCGCATCCCTCCCATCCTCCCCAGCCGTCCAACTCCGCTGGTCCAATACCCACGCCGGCAACGCCGCCTCCCTCGACGCCTTCCACTCACGCTGGCGCGGCCAACCCCTCGGTGCACCCGCCGACTTCATCATCGGCAACGGCCACCGCGCCCCAGACGGCGCCATCGAACCCACCTCCCGCTGGCGTCTCGCCAACCCCACCGACGCCATCACCATCTGCCTCATCGGCCATCCCGGCCAAGTCTCCCCAGCCCAGCAGGCCGCCATCGGCGAACTCATCGTCTGCCTCGAATCCCGCATCGGCACCCTCGCCATCCACTCCTCCCAGCCCACCCCCCCAGCCATGCTCGCCGCCGCTGAGTAATCTCTGCACCGCGCGCACGGCCAGCCAACCGCTTCCGAACAAGCGCGCCGCAGGCTCTGGCTGCTGAGAGAATCACAGCTCTCGGAGCGCACGGAGTGCGCGCGGCCAGCCCTCCGTACCAGCCCGGGATCACGAGGCTCCGTACTCGCGCCACCCAACACGCCCTCGTCCCCTCCGTTCAAGCAGCCGCAGGCTCTGGACTGCTGGGAGAATCACAGCTCTCGGGGCGCACGGAGTGCGCGCGGCCTGCCCCTCCGAACAAGCCCAGGCACGCGAGGCTCCGTACTCGCGCCACCCAACAAGCAATCGTCTCCTCCGAACAAGCTAGCCGCAGGCTCTGGACTGCTGTGAGCCATCACAGCTCTCGGGGCGCACGGAGTGCGCGCGGCCAGCCCCTCCGAAAAAGCCCGGGCACGCGAGGCTCCGTACTCGCGCCTCTCCCAACTCGCCGCCACGACGCCCTCAGAAAAATCCCCCTCGCCGCATCCCGCAACCGTTCAACCCAAACCCTCCCTCCCCACACCCTTCTCCCTCCGCTTGGATGCCCTGCGCCGCCACAGAAGCACGACACCGCCTCCAAGATAGGCTGCCGTGCCCGGCTCCGGAATGCTGGTCACAATGAAGCTTCCTATCACTTTTCCATTCATCCATCAAAATTCACCTGGTGAATGGCGCCCCCCTCGTCAAACACCGCCGAAAGATCCAGATGATCCACCGGCTCCGGCAGCGAATACCAAGTCTCGTAGGTTGAATCATGGAAACAATTCGCGCCGGTCAGAACCAAGGAGCCCAGCAAATCCAGGCCAGAAGGAACCTCAGCTCCCACCCCCAACCAGTAGTCCCTCATGTCCTTCACGGCCCTGTCAGCGATCGCCGCACGGACAAGTGGTTCGTGGTCAAAAAACCATTGCAGTCTGCGCTCCA
>CANHUG010000064.1 GCA_947462995.1 Verrucomicrobiales bacterium
CACCTTTAAACCCCTCTCGGATACCTACTCCAAAGACAAAAACCGCGTCTACTACAAGGTCATTAGCGGCGGCGAGTTCATCGTCATCGTCCTCCAGAATGCCGACCCCGGCTCCTTCGAACTCCTCGATGGTCTCGCTCGCGACAAGTCCCACGTCTGGTATGGCGACACCATCCAGGAAGGCGTCGATCCCGCCACCGTCCAATCCATCAAGGGCGGCCCCGTCTTCAAAGACAAGGACTCCGTCCACTACCAATACTCGACCATCCCCAACGCCGACCCCGCTTCCTTCAAACACCTCGGCTCCACCTACTACGCCGATAACAAAAGTGTCTACTGGTGCTCTACCCCGATCCCGAACGCCGACCCCGCCTCCTTCAAGGTCCTCGGCGATTCCTTCGTCGCTAAAGACAAAAACCGCGCCTACCGCAGCGGCGAACCCCTCGACGGCCTCGATGCCGCCTCCCTCGAACTCATCGTCCACCACGAAGCAGGATTCCAGATCTATTCCGACAAAAACGGCTTCCAGGTAAACAAAATGCCTTTCCCACGCGCCAAACCCGGGAAAGCCGAAGTCATCGACCCCTACACCGTCAAAACCGGCAACCTCATCCTCCTCGTCGAGAACTCCCGCAACACCCCCATGACTCTCTTCAAGGAAAATGGCCGCCTCATGGCCCAATCCCCTTCCTACGAACCCTCCAGTCGCAAGGTCAACGGCCTCATCTCCGCCGAAGTGACCGCCGATGGCCTCACAAGCATCAAGGTCGCCCCCCTGCAAGGCAGCAGCTACGTCCCTAACGTTCCCGATTGGCAGATGGAGGTCTTCACCCACGCCCACCCCGCCAATCGCCTGATCGATCTCGGCAAGCAGATCAAATGACCCCGCACCGGCATGAGCCCAAGGAATCTATCCCTCATCGCCCTCAGCCTCGTCGCCATCGCCGCTTCCGTCGCGCTCTTCCACCATCTGAACCACACCCCATCCCCCGCGGTAAACCAAGGCAAAATCCCTATCCAACCACCGCTTTCCCAAGGGAAACACCAAGGCACTTCCTCTTTGCCCGCCACCGAATCCCTAACCCAGGAAGCAATACAATCCCAGCTCGCCCTCTGGTCGAACAACGGCGCCGGCGGATTGGCCCTCTCTCTGAAGAACCTCATCGCAGTCCTCCACCTGTCCCCGGTGGAAACCGCCGCAGTAAAGCAGATCTTCGCCCGCAGGGACGCCGAACTCACCGCCCTGCTCACCGCCATGTACTCCGGCGAGGCCGCCGATGATCGCCAGCACTTCACAAGCATCTGCGCCCTCCTCCGCAACAAGGGCCTCCGCAATGACCTCGCCAGCGTCCTCTCCGCTAGCAACCTCGCCGCCTTCGACGCCAACGAGGCAAGCCGCCAGCAGCAATCCATCGAGGCCCGCGCCTACCGCGACATGGCCGACATCAACTCCGTCGTCCTCCTCTCCGATTCCCAGAAACAGCAGGCCCTCGCCGCCCTCATCAACAAGGCACCCGACAAGGTCGAACACGAAGCCGACACCCGCGCCTTCCTCACCCTCAACTACGGCCAGATGCTCACCGACATCAACCCCGCCAGCATCCGCGGCCTCACCAATCTCGACCATCAACTGACCTCCAATCCCCTCGCCACTCCCAACATCGACAGCCCACAATACCGCCAACGGTCCGCCGCCACCAAAGCAGAACGCATCGCTCGCGATCTCTCCACGCTCCAGAACATCCTCGACGAAAAACAACTCGCCCGCTACCGCGAACACCTCGAAGCAGAACCAGCATGGTAGCGTCCTCCATCGCCACCATCCACCACGACTCGGCCAACGATCTCACCATGAACTCGCTCACCCACCCCGCACTCTCCCTCCTCCTCGCCTCCTGCCTACTCCTGCCCTCCTGCAGTACCCGCTACGACAGGGTCACCTTCAACGCCGTCGGCGGAAAACCCGCCTCCCCAAAACCATTTCCTGACATCGTCATCGATACCAACGTGTCCATGCCCACATGGGGCGGCCTCGTTAAAAGCAATAAGCCTTACGACATCCTCGCCCTGTACTACATGGACAACGCTCCCATCGTCGCCTCCATCGAGTTCACCAAGGTCACCGTGACCTACGCCGATGGCACGGTCGATCCCGGCACCGCCGCGCTCAAGCTCCCCATGCGCTTCCAACACTTCATCTATGAATACACCGACCGCAAACCCGACGGCTCCGTCGTCCCTGTAAAAGCCCGCAGAATCGAGGCCGAAATCCCCCGCACCATCAACCGCGACGAACCATTCACCCTCCTCATCGAGGGCCGCTTCATCAAGGACAACGGCACCATCTCCCCCTTCCGCTTCAGACAGAAGTATAACTTCGAAAGGGACAAAAGATCCGAATCATGGGTCGACTATCTCAGCAATTGCTGAGCGGGCCCCCGCAGACAGGCATCGATCCGCACACAATCCACTTCCCCGCGCCCCTTGCGCGGCTCCACCGTCGGCGGTATCCGCCTCCATGACCGTTCCCTCATCTCCTTCCGTCGGCATCGCCGGCATGGGCATCATCGGCAGCCGCGTCGCCTCCAGCCTCCGCTCCCGCGGCTTGTCCGTCCACGTCTGGAACCGCACCGAACGCCCAGAACTCCAAGGCTGGTGCCCAGACCCAGCCTCCCTCGCCGCCGCCTCCGACATCATCCAGATCTTCGTCCGCGACGCCAAAGCCCTCAAGGAAGTCATCGAGGCCATGCTCCCTTCCCTCGCCAAAGGCAAAACCGTCGTCAACTCCGCCACCGTCTCCCTCGCCGCCACCCGCGAAGCCGCCAAACTCATCAAGAAAACCGGCGCCGACTTCCTCGACGCCCCCTTCACCGGCTCCCGCGACGCCGCCGCCGACGGCCAACTCACCTACTACGCCGGCGGTTCCCCAAAAGTCATCGAACGCGTCCGCCCCATCCTCGAAGCCTCCGGTAAACAAATCCTCACCACCGGCGACATCGGCTCCGCCACCATCCTCAAAATCGCCACCAACATGGTCTCCGCAGTCACCGTCCAGGCGCTCTCCGAAGCCCTCGGCGTCGTCGCCTCCCAAGGCATCCCTCTCGAAAAATTCCGCGAAGCCATGGAGGTCAACGCCAACTGCTCCGGCCTCGTCCGCATGAAACTCCCCGCCATGATCGCCGGCGACTACACCCCACACTTCTCCCTCAAAAACATGCTCAAAGACGCACGCTACGCCCTCGCCCTCGCAGGTCAAGGCGGCATGGAAGTCCCCGTCCTCACCGCCGCCGCAGCCTGCATGGCAGGCCTCGAAGCCGGCGGCCGCGGCGACGAAGACTACTCCGCTCTCGCCCGCCACTACCTCGAACCCCGCGACTGACCCACCGCCCCCCACGCCCCACCGCCATTCTAAGGCCGTCTCTTCTTCCGCCGCACTTCCGCCACCAACCCCCATATCCCGAAACCAGTCAGTAGGTGCCCCGCCGCCAGCATCCACTCCCTCAGCCCCTCCACTCCGCCGCCCTGCGCCATTCCCACCAGCAACACAAGACCCCCACCGCATAACACCCCACCGATTCCTCCGTACCCCAGCAGCATCACCCTCGTCCCCATCCAGCAAATCCATAACAACACCGGAATACCCAGAAAATCAGATGCCATCAGTTGCTCGGCAATTTTCATGTCCCAGCTCAGATAATGTTGCTCACCGGCGATCCTGCCATCCCGGCCATCCCGGCAAAAGCCACCACCGCTGCCATCGCAGGCCTCCCCAGTTTCGCGCACCCCGCCTGATTCAGCCCGACTCCGCCCCCTGGCAGGACCGCACACTCCACGACCTCGCCTGCGTCCAATTCCGGTAAACCAAGGCTATCGATCATCGTTCGTTCGCTTGTTTGTTGACACGCCCGAATCGCTTCAACGCAGCTCGCCAATCTACCGGCAGCAGCATCTGAAATCCTTTCATCTTTCCTCCATACACCCTAACTCCACGCAATTCAATTCAGGGCCACCCTGAATCGACATAGTGATTTTCCCGATACCACCGCCTCAGCGCACCCTCGCCCGGTCCGCTTCCACCATCCGCATGACCCATCCCGCATCCGGACAAACTGCCAGCCCATTGTACCCCGCAAACGGCTGATCCAGCGGCCCCGCAATCCCCAGCAGCGCCCGCCACATCCCGCCGAACTCAAAACCCAGCAGGCTGTTGATCCCCACCAGCCCGCCATCCAGCGTCAGCAACGGCCCCCCGCTGTCCCCCTGATTGAGCGGCGCATCATGCTCCACGTCGCACCACACCGCCCCGGACGCCTCCTCCCGACGCCACCCAGTAACCTGCTTCACACGCCCCGCCGCCAGTGGCGGCGCCGTGTTCTTAATCGCCCCTGACCAGCCCGCAATCACCACCCGGGTGCCCTCAGGAATCGCACTCCCATCCGCAAGCCTGAATGGCTCCAGTGGCTGCATCTCCGCATGCACCAGCGCCAGATCCGCCTCCTCCCCCTTCCACACCACCCGCGCAGGCAGATTCACCAGCCTCCGCCTCGCATCAAACGCCACCAGCGTCAGCGATTCCATGTTCACACAATGCGCCGCCGTCAGAAAATACCCGTCCCTCGTAATCGGCACCGCAGCGCTCAGCGCACCCCTCGCTTCATTCTTCCAACTCACCTCAAACTTCATCTCATGCTCCGTCAGCGACCCCGAAACGCTGCCTACCTTCGCATGCTCCAGCAACAACCCGGTCCGGCTCACCGCCTTCCGAATCGCCCGACCCCGCTCGGGCTCTGCACGCTCCAGTTCCTCAAGACTCGGCGCCCTCCGCTGGCTCAGCACCCGCTGACTCCGCGTCATCGCCGCTCCATACACCCCGCAGCCACTCACCAGCATCACTACCGCCATCCCGGCCGACGCCGCCCGCACGGCCCGGCACCAGTCACCACCCTTCATCAGCAGCACAGATTCCATCCCCTCACCTGCCAGGAAATTCAGCCCCGGAACAAGCCCAATCTTGTGCCTTCCCACCGCAGAAATTGCACAGCACTCCCCAGGGGATGCGTAGCCCCTCGCCCCGGCCCGGCCCACCGTACCATGCCTTCACCGGACTTCCGGTCATGGCACCGTCCGCCCAAACCGCCATGGCCACCACTCCCAAACGCCCGAACCTCGACTCCGTCACCACCATCAACTCGGACGGTTCGCGCTTCTTCCTCCACCCCGCAGACGTCAGCGGCCGCTTCACCCTCGGCCGCCGCCTCACGGGTATCCTCCTCATCGCCGTCTACATCCTCCTCCCCTGGATCCCCATCAACGGCCACCCCGCCGTCTTCCTCGACATCGAAAACCGCCGCTTCCACCTCCTCGGCCTCACCCTCCTCGTCCAGGACGTCTGGCTCCTCTTCTTCGTCATCAGCGGCCTCGGCTTCGCTCTCTTCTTCATCACCGCCCTCCTCGGCCGTCTCTGGTGCGGCTGGGCCTGCCCCTACACCGTCTTCCTCGACCACGTCTTCCGCCGCATCGAACGCTGGATCGAAGGCGACGCCTCCGCCCGCAAACAGCTCGACGCCGCCCCATGGGGCCCCGCCAAACTCTTCAAACGCTCCCTCAAACACACCCTCTTCCTCCTCTGCGCCGCCGCCATCGCCCACATCTTCCTCAGCTACTTCATCTCCCTCCAGAATCTCTACGGCTGGATGCACCAGAGCCCGGAAAAACACCTCTCCGTCTTCCTCGGCGTCATGGCCCTCACCGGCGTCCTCTACTTCTGCTTCAGCTGGTTCCGCGAACAGTTCTGCGTCATCATGTGCCCCTACGGCAGGCTCCAGTCCGCACTAACTGACGACGACACCCTCAACATCGGCTACGACAAATCCCGCGGCGAACCCCGCGGCAAAGCCGCCGACCCATCCAACGGCCACTGCATCGACTGCCGCCGCTGCGTCCAGGTCTGCCCCACCGGCATCGACATCCGCAACGGGCTCCAGATGGAATGCATCGGCTGCGCCGCCTGCGTCGACGCCTGCGACGACATCATGGCCAAACTCCAGCGCCCCAAAGGCCTCGTCCGCTACGACTCCCTCAACGGTCTCGCCGGCAAGAAACGCCGCATCGTCCGCCCACGCATCATCCTCTATTCCGGCCTCATGCTCCTCGGCGCTTCCGTCGCCACATGGGCCATGACTCGCGTCCATACCTTCGAAATGAGCCTCGTCCGCATGCGCGGCATGCCCTACAAAACCGACCACGGCACCGTCCGCAATCAGTTCATCCTCCGCCTCATGAGCAAGGACCAGAAACCTCACGTCTACACCCTGACCACCGAGGAAGCACCCCACGGTCTCTCCGTCTCAGGCATGGAAGAATCCGTCAGGCTCGAACCACAGAAGGAAATCCAGAAAACCCTCATGTTCTCCATCAATCAGGCCGACTACCACGGCCCGTTCAAATTCCACATCGAGGCCCGCCCAGAAAACGGCGGCGATGTCATCCGCAAGGACATCGAATTCCTCGGCCCAGACCCCGCCGCCATCTCCGGCATGAAAAACTGAAAACCCTATCACAACCACTCCCCCACCCATGAAAGCACTCATCCGTCAGCGCCCGTGGCTCATCATCGTCGCCGTCAAGGTCCTCTTCGTCGCATGGTGGATCAGCTTCGTCGTCTGGGCCTCCCACCACACCCCCGAAAACATCGACGTCCCCACCGCCCGCTCCCATGCCGCTCATTGAATCCGTCAACACCGCCGCCGGTGCCTTCGTCGCCGGCCTCGCCACCAGTCTCCACTGCGCCGGCATGTGCGGCCCCGTCGCCTGCAGTCTCATGTCCCTCAAAGACGGCGAGGACGAACAACTCAAAGCCGCCGCCCTCTATCACTCCGGCCGCATGCTCTCCTACACGCTCCTCGGTGCCACCGCAGGTGCCCTCGGCCGCTGGCCTCTCGAAAAAATCTCTAACTCCCCAGTCATGGTCCTCCCATGGCTCCTCGCCGCCGTCCTCTTCGCCATCGCCCTCGGCCTCCACATCAAACTCCCCCGCCCCGCCTTCCTCCGCAAATGGTCCGCCCGCACCCGCCTCCACATGGCCCGAATCCCCGCCCGTAAAGGCTCTCTCGCCCTCGGCCTCGCCACTCCCCTCATGCCCTGCAGCCCTCTCTACCTCATGGCAGGCATCGCCCTCGTCAGCGGCTCCGCCATCCGCGGCGCTGAATTCATGCTCGCCTTCGCCCTCGGCACCGTCCCGCTCCTCTGGTACGCCCAACACAAATTCCACATCTGGCAGCACCGCCTCAGCCCCACCGCCATGGCCCGCGTCCGCCGCGCCGTCGCCCTAACCGGTGCCGTCATGATCGCCCTCCGGCTCTGGCCAACCCTCCCAGCCAACGCCGCACAACCACCGCTCGCCGAAGGCACCGTCCCCGAAGCCTCCTGCCCGTTCTGCGACGCCGAAAAAAACCCTCCCGCCCCCACATCCCCTAACCCATGAAAACCGCCGCCGACCACCTCTGCAAACACTGCGGCACCCACTTCGATCCCCTCGAACCAGCAGACGAATTCTGCTGCGGCGGCTGCTCCTTCGTCCACCAGCTCATCCACGACAGCGGCTTCGACCAGTACTACAATCTCAAAGGCGCCAAAGTCACCGCACCAGTCAAATCCGTCGCCTTCCAGAAACGCGACTACTCATGGCTCACCGAATCCGCCCACTCCGCTGAACTCGCCGCCTCCAACGGCGCCGCCTCCCTCGACCTCGCCGTCCAAGGCATCTCCTGCGTCGGCTGCGTCTGGCTCCTCGAACGGGTCTTCCTCCGCACCCCCGGAGCCCTCCGCGCCAGCGTCCGCGCCCACCCAGGCCGCATCCGCCTCGAATGGAATCCCGGCAATTGCGACATCCCCGCCTTCGCCGACTCGGTCCGCCAGTTCGGTTACCTCCTCGGCCCCGTCGGCGCAGAAAACGCTGTCACTAACGAATTCAGCGGCCGCACCGGGCTCTGCGGTGCCTTCGCCATGAACGCCATGGCCTTCTCCCTCCCGCGCTACCTCGGCATGGAAAACGACTTCGCCCTCGCCGGCATCTTCACCATGGCCGCCGGGGTCTGCGCCACCCTCGCCGTCCTCACCGGCGGTTCCTACTTCATCGGCCGCGCCATCCGCGGTCTCCGCTGCGGCGTCCTCCACATCGACCTCCCCATCGCCGCTGGCATCGTCGCCGCCTACCTCGGCTCCATCGCCGGCTGGCTCCTCAACTCCGACTCTCTCCTCTACTTCGACTTCGTCGCCGTCTTCACCTTCCTCATGCTCGCCGGCCGCCGTCTCCAGTCCGCCGCCGTCGATCGCAACCGCGGCCGTCTCCTCGGCGAAGCCCTCGACCCTAACTCCATCCGCGACCCCGAAGGCAAACCACTCCCGCTCGCCTCCATCACCCCAGGCACACGCTTCCTCTCACCCCAAGGCCAGGTCATCCCAGTCGCCTCCCGTCTCATGGAAGACGACGGCACCGTCAGTCTCGAATCCATCAACGGCGAAGCCGAACCTCGCCACATCACCCCAGGCGGCCGCATCGCCGCAGGCAGTCTCAACATCGGCCGCACTCCCCTCGTCCTCGAAGCCCTCGAAACATGGGACGCTTCCCTCTTCCGCCGTCTCCGCGAATCCCGCGAGGAAGAAGCCCGCCACCCGCTCCTCAACCGCATCCTCTCCGCCTACATCGCTATCGTCATCGTCCTCGCCATCGCCGGCTTCTCCTCATGGTGGATCGTCTCCGGCGACCCAGCCCGCGCCCTCCAGGTCATGATCTCCGTCCTCGTCGTCTCCTGCCCCTGCGCCCTCGGCGTCGCCATCCCCCTCGCCGACGACCTCGCCGCCGCCCGCATGGAACGCCGCGGGGTCTTCGTCCGCCGCTCGGTCTTCTGGCCCCGTCTCCTCCGCGTCAGAAAAATCCTCTTCGACAAAACCGGCACCCTGACGCTCGAAAACCCCGTCCTCGAAAACCCGGACGCCCTCGCCTCCCTCAAACCAGACGCCCGCCGCGCCCTCCTCACCCTAACCTTCGACAGTCTCCACCCAGTCAGCCGCAGCATCGTCGAATCCCTCGGCAACTCCGGCCGTCTCGACCCCATCCCCAACTCCGAAGTCAACGAAATCCCCGGCATGGGTGTCTGGTTCACAGACACCCAAGGAGCCCGCTGGTCCCTCGGCCGACCCGACTGGCTCGCCCCAGCCCCCCCTAACTCCCGCACCGACGCCGTCTTCGCCTGCGACGGCATCCCTCTCGCCGCCCTCCGCTTCCGCGACGCCGTCCGCCCCGACGCCGTCAGCCAGGCCGCCTTCCTCCAGAAATCCGGCTTCTCCCTCTTCCTCCTCAGCGGCGACCGTCCCGAAAAAGTCCGCTCCCTCGCCGCAGAACTCGACATCCCCCAGCAGAACTCCCACGCCTCTCTCACCCCAACCGAAAAAGAACAGGTCGTCCGCTCCCTCGACCGCGGCGACACGCTCTACATCGGCGACGGCATGAACGATACCCTAGCCTTCTCCGCCGCCTCCTGCACCGGCACCCCAGTCGTCGATAAGGGTCTCCTCGAAGCCAAAGCCGACTTCTACTTCCTCGGCCGCAGTCTCAAATTCCTCACCACCCTCCTCGATACCGCCAAACTCCGCGCCAAAGCCGTGCACCGCGTCGCCGCCTTCGCCGTCACCTACAACATCGCCGCCGCAGGCCTCTGCCTCGCAGGCCTCATGAACCCGCTCCTCGCAGCCATCCTCATGCCCCTCTCCGGCGTCTTCACCCTCGCCGTCGTCGCCGCCCACTTCGCCACCCCCATCCGCCGCTGACCCACCCCACCCGCACCCACCATCATCATCTCGGTGTCCTTCATCGCCGGAAATTGACGCCCCTCCCCTTCCGGCCTACAATCCAGCCCATGAGCACCCGCAGCATCCCCGTCAGCGAGTTCACCTCCCATCCGGACGCGGACCTCTCCCTCGTGGAAAATGGCGATCTCACCATCGAACTCACCCGCGATGGCAAAGTCATCGCCATCATCACGCCAGCAGCACCAGAACCCACCGGCACCATCGCCGACTGGATCGGTTCGGGCGTCGGCACCATGACGCTCGCTCCCGGCTCTACCCTCGAAGATCCAGCCTTCGAACCAGCGGACTGGGAAGAATTTCCCGGATCCGACGACCTTCTCAACCCGAAATAGTCGCCGTGCGCTTGGAAGAAACTCCATGGCGCCGGCGCTGAAAATCCAGTTTGACGGGGCGGAGCTGGTTGGTATCGTATAGCACAGTCAAGAGGCCCGCCCATGCAGGCCGTGAAGGCAAAGTCCTTCCTTGGCTGTTCTTTATGCACTTGCTCTACGTCGACGAATCAGGCCACACCGCTGATCCGCTGCACCAGTATTTTGTTCTGGCCGGAGTCAGCCTTTATGAGAGGCAAACTTGGTGGATTGCCAAGGAACTGGATCAGATTGCGGAGCGGTTTGATCCGGCGAATCCGGGAGACGTGGAACTGCACGGTTCACCCATGCTTCAGGGGCGCGGTGGATGGAAGATGCACGACCGGGGGCTGCGTGAGCAGGCGATGAAAGACGCCCTTACGTGTCTGTCTGCTTCCCACCCCGGGAACCGCCTGTTCCTACGGTGGTGAGAAAAGCGGCAGTCTCCCCGCGGGATCCCGTGGAGTATGCCTTCGAGCAGATGACCAGCCGGTTTGACCGTTATCTTGGAAGACTGCACAAACGCCAGGACACGCAGCGGGGGCTGATTCTATTCGACAAATCCTCCCATGAGGCCTCCCTTCAGAAGCTTGCGCACAATTTTCGCACCTTGGGGCACCAATGGGGCGTACTCAGAAACCTGAGCGAAGTGCCCGTCTTCATCGATAGCCGGGCTTCGCGCTTGATCCAGCTCGCGGACCTTGTGGCATTTGCGCTGTTCCGGAAGTGGGAAAAGCAGGATGACCGCTTTTATAGCATCATTCAGGACAGGTTCGACAGGGAAGGAGCAATTGTGCACGGATTGCGTGTAGCTATCTGATGAATTCGCGCGGCCGGATTCCGGCGGCTGACGAAGTAGGTGCAGGTGCCGGTGACCCTGCTTAAAGGGACACCTCAGGGTGCTGGATCGGGAGCGGTTCGGAATTCAATTCACCAACTGAAAATAGACGCTCGATTTTCAGATAATGAATAATCTCCCGAGCTTGATCGCACCCGACCGCTACCCGGTGGACGGACTCCGGATCATTTGCGACCGCCTTAAAATCAATCCATTGCCGCAGATCGAAACCTCACTGCATGCCCCTCTCCAGCGTCTTCACCCTCGTCCACTTCGCCACCCCCATCCGCCGCTGATCTCCACCCGGACCACGCTTTCCACACTTGGCAAACGCCCCGCCCCAATGCTATCCCCTTCAGCGTGAATCCCAGCCGCCTCCTGCTCCGCCGCTCGCTCTGCGCCGCCATCTTCCTCACCACGGCCCCCGCCGTCTTCGCCGCCCCGCCCGCCGCTCCCTCCAATTTCCAGCTCACATGGAAGGACGCCGACATCGCCCTCTCATGGGCCGATAATTCCTCCGACGAAGAAGGCTTCTACCTCACCTACCGCGTCGGTTCCTCTGGCGCGTTCGCCGACTTCACCAGAGTCAACCCCAACGTCACTTCCTTCACCGACGTCCTCACCTCATGGCCCGCCTGCACGGTCTTCGAATGGCAAGTCGAAGCATTCAACGCCTCAGGCTCTTCATTTTCTAACATCGTCACCGTCACCGCCCCCCCGCGCATCACCAGCGCCGTCTACATCTCCGGTCTCGTCAATACCCCCGTCTCCCACCAGGTCGTCGCCAACTGCACCGGTGCCACCATCTCCTCCTTCTCCGCCTCGGGCCTCCCCGCATGGCTCTCCCTCAACCCCACCACCGGTCTCCTCACCGGAACCCCCACCGCCCCCTCACGCTCGCCCATCACCATCACGGTCACCTTCAGCAACGGCATGACCGCCAATCAGAAGTTCCGCATCAATGTCTTCCGGCCAGTCCCGGCCCTCGTCGCCCCGGTCGCCACCTCTCCGCTCCCGGACCGCGCCCTCGCCTTCGGCACCACCCCAGCCCCCGTCAGCCTAACCACCTTCTTCTCCGACCCCGACGTCACCCAGGCCTCCCGCGTCGTCTTCAATACCGGCACCATCGACTTCGCCTACTACCCCGACGCCGCCCCCGCCACCGTCACCAATTTCCTCGGCTACATCTCCCGCGGCGACTACACCAATTCCATCATCCACCGCAGCATCCCCAACTTCGTCCTCCAAGGCGGTGGCTACAAAGCCGCAGCAGGCGCCCCCTCCATCCCGCGCCAGCCCGCCGTCGTCAACGAACCCGAAATCACCAACGGCCGCGGCACCGTCGCCATGGCCAAACTCGGCTCGGACCCTAACTCCGCCACCAGCGAGTTCTTCATCAGCCTCGCCAACAACGCCGCCAACCTCAACAACCAGAACGAGGGCTTCACCGTCTTCGCTCGCGTCGCCGGCAACGGCATGGCCGTCGCCGACGCCATCGCCGCCCTCCCCATCAAAAGCTACGCCTCCACCAACGGGGTCCTCACCGACTGCCCGGTCACCAACCCGCCCCCCCCAGCCTTCGACCCCGCCTCCCTCGTCAAGGTCCTCTCCGCAGGCCCCGTCGCCCCACTCTCCTTCTCCGCCTCCAGCGCCAACCCCGCCATCTGCTCCGCCTCCACCCTCGACGGTAATCTCCTCCTCTTCCCCGCAGGCCCAGGCACCGCCCTCATCACCGTCACCGCCACCGACCTCGACAACCAATCCATCTCCCGCTCCTTCACCGCCACCGTCGACCAGTCGTTCGCCCCATGGCTCGCCTCCCAGAACTTCTCAGGCAATGACGCACTCCCGGACGCCGACCCGGACCGCGACAACCGCTCCAATCTCCTCGAATTCGCCTTCCTCACCGACCCACGCTCCCCCAATCAATCCTCCCTCCCCACAACCGGCACCACCTCCATCTCCGGCTCAAACCACCTCACCCTCGCCTTTCCCATCCGCCGCTTCGCAGGTAATCTCCGCTATCAGGTCGAGGCCGCTTCCTCCACCTCCGGCCCATGGGCCCCCATCTGGATCTCGACAGACGGTCTCTCCCACCCACGCGTCCTCTCCGCCACCACACTCTCCGACCGCATCAATGTCACCATCAGCGACTCCTCTCCCATCACCCCAGGCACCCGCCGCTTCCTCCGCCTCAGAGCCACCGAACCATAATCACGCCCCAATCGGATGACAGCTTCACCCGTGCCCGCACGTTCTGCGTCAGCACATGATGAACCGTCGCCGCACTCTCAAACGCGTCGCCGCCCTCGCGGCCGCCCCTCTCATCCTCCCAGCCCGCGTCTGGGCTGACCCACCCTCCAAACGCCTCGCCCACGCCGCCATCGGCATCACCGGCCAGGCCGCCTCAGACATCGACGCCCTCATGGGCTCCGGCCGTCTCGACGTCGTCGCCATCGCAGATGTCGATAAACGCAACCACGCCGCCACTAAACAGAAATTCCCCAACGCCAAAATCTACCAGGACTGGCGCGAACTCTTCCGCAACGAGAGCGACAAGTTCGAAAGCGTCAACATCACCGTCCCGGACCACATGCACGCCCTCGTCGCCATGGAGGCCATCCGACGCAAAAAACACGTCTACTGCCAGAAACCCCTCACCCGCACCATCGAGGAAGCCCGCGCCCTCCGCTCCGCCGCTCGCGAAGCCGGCGTCGTCACCCAGATGGGCAATCAGATCCAAAGCAGCTCCGAATACCGCACCGCCGTCCAAATGGTCAAAGAAGGCGCCATCGGTAAAGTCAAAGAGGTCCACTGCTGGTCCGGCGCAACCTTCGCCCAGTCCGCTCGCCCAGACGGCGAAGA
>CANHUG010000065.1 GCA_947462995.1 Verrucomicrobiales bacterium
TCGGGGCGAAGGTTAGTGCGTCGGGGGCGTATTCGGTGGAGGTGACGGTGACGGCGGCGAAGGAGAGTGGGAGTGACGGGGCGGTGCTGGGGTATGTGGGTGGCGGGAAGGAAGTGGTGGGGTTGGCGCAGGAGAAGGGGGGATGGGTGTGGCGGCAGGCTGGGCAGAAGCCGATGCTGTTGTTTCCGGTGGTGGCGGGTAAGCCGGAGCATGTGGTGGTGACGAGCGGGGCGGGGAAGTGGGCGGCGTACCGTGATGGCGAGATGGTGGGGTCGGGCAAACTGGCGGGCGGGGAGTTGCGGTGGGCGCCGGGGGAATTGGTGATAGGGTCGGCGGAGTGGCGCGGGCGGGTGGAGGCGGTGGCGGTATTTCCGCGGGTGCTGACGGGTGAGGAGGCGGGGGCGGAGGCGAAGGCGGCGAAGGGGTTGACGGGTGGGCGGAAGGAAGGGGAGGTGATTCGTTTCAAGGGGAAGCTGGTGAGACAGGCGGCGACGTCGTCATTGGAGGACATCCGGCCGTACAGCAGGAGCCTGACGGTTGCGGAGTACCGGGTGGATGAGGTGGTGTCGGGCACGTGGAGGGAACCGGTGATTACGGTGCTGCACTGGATGATCATGGATGGGAAGCGCCTGCCGCTGGCGGATCGGAAGCCGGGGGTGGAGGTGGAACTGACCGTGATGCCGCTGGACGGGCAGGTGCAGTTGGAGGGTTCGAGGCGGGACGAACTGGCGGACGGCGACCTTGATGCGGTGCTGCATTACTGTGAGGCCGAGTGAAAGGATGACGAGACGGAGGCACTGATTCTGACCCGATGGTATTCAGTTCTTATCTTTTTCTGTTCTATTTTCTGCCGGTGGCGCTGGCGGTTTACTATCTGCTGTCGCGGGCGGGGAACCGGGTGCTGAATTACTCGCTGATCTTTTTCGGTTATTTATTTTACGGGTGGGCGAATCCGAAGTTCATTTTTCTGATGGCGGCGACGACGGTGGTGGACTGGCTGGCGAGTGTGGTGATTGCGCACGGGACGTGGCGGTTGTGGAAAGTGTGGCGGGCTCCGGTGGGGGAGCTGGAGCGTGGTGGCGAGCGGAACCGTGTGCAGCGGTGGGCGATTGTGCTGTCGGTGGTGTCGAATCTGGCGTCGCTGGGGTTTTTCAAGTACTTCAATTTCGGCGTGGACAGTTACAATGCGCTAGTGGGGGCGCTGGGGTGGCCGGAGGGGCAATGGGACAGTGTGTTCCGGGTGGTGCTGCCGCTGGGGATCAGTTTTTACACCTTTCAGTCGCTATCGTACACGATTGATGTGTATCGGGGCGATGCGAAGGCGATGAAGCATTTCGGGGATTTCTCGTGTTTTGTGTCGATGTATCCGCATCTGGTGGCTGGGCCGATCCTGCAGTTTTCGTTTCTGGCGGAGCAGTTGGAGGGGAGGCGGCTGACGATGGACAAGTTTGCGCGCGGGGTGGCGATGTTTGCGCTGGGGATGGGGAAGAAAGTGCTGCTGGCGAATCCGTGCGGGAAGGTGGCGGACACGGTGTTTGAGGCGGCGGGGCCCGGGGTGGTGGATGCGTGGTATGGGGTGACGGCGTATGCGTTTCAGATCTACTTTGATTTTTCCGGGTATTCGGACATGGCGATCGGGCTGGGATTGATGTTAGGGTTTGTGTTTGCGAAGAATTTTGATGGGCCGTACCGGAGCGGGTCGCTGACGGAGTTCTGGCGGCGGTGGCATATCTCGCTGTCGGGGTGGTTGCGGGATTATCTGTATGTGCCTCTGGGCGGGAACCGGAGGGGGGAGGTGCGGACGTATGTGAATCTGATGGTGGTGATGCTGCTGGGTGGATTGTGGCACGGGGCGAGTGCGAATTTTGTGATCTGGGGAGGGATTCACGGGGGCGGGTTGGCGGTGGAGCGGTGGGCGGGGAAGCGTGGTTGGGCGGGGATGGGGCCGGTGGTGGTGAGGCGGGTGGTGACGTTTTTGGTGGTGTGTGTGGCGTGGGTGTTTTTCCGTGCGGTGGATTTTGGGTCGGCGCTGAGGTATCTGGGGAGCTTGTGCGGGATGGGGCGTGAGGAGGGATCGGTGCTGATTGGCGGGTTGATCTGGCAGCGGTATTACTGGGTGAGTTTTGCGGTGGCGGCGGTGGTGGTGTGGGGGATGCCGCAGTCGTGGGATCTGACGCGGCGGATCACGTGGGGGAAGTTTTTGTGGATCGCGGCGGTGTTTCTGGCGGCGGTGGCGATGCTGTTTGCGCAGTCGTACAATCCGTTCATTTATTTTATCTTTTGAGATGCGGCCTATGAATGAGAAGACGCCAGCGAAGGAGGAACGGGTGAGGGCCCGGGCGACGCGAGAAGAGCAGGCGGCGGCGGAGTTAGGGGTGACGGAGTTTGCGCCGGGGGTGAGGGCGGCGCTGGTGTGGTTTTTTCTGGTGACGATTGTGGCGGTGCCGGTGGCGCAGTTGGTGGCGGCGCGGCGGGAGCCGGAGCGGGTGGGGGATTTCGGGGAGGCGTTGCGGGGGTTGGTGCCGGATGCCGGGGCGGTGGCAGCGGTGAGTGGGGTCGGGGATGTGGTTAGACTGCTTCCGGAGGCTGGGCAATTGAAGGCGATTGAGGAGGATTGGGAGAGAGATTCGGTGGTGGGGGAGGCGCTGCTGCCGCGGGTGCAGCGGTGGTTGCTGGAGTCGGGGCAGGGGAATGAGAAGGCGTATGTCGGGCGGGACGGGTGGTTGTTTTACCGTGCGGATGTGGAGTATGTGACGGGGCGGGGGTTTCTGGAGGAGGAAGTGATGCGGCGGCGTGGGAAGGATGTGCAGGCTGATCCGGTGCGGGCGATTGTTGATTTCCGGGATCAGCTGGCGGGTCGTGGGATTGGATTGCTGGTGGTGCCTGCTCCGGTGAAGCCGACGATTCATCCTGAGCGGTTTGCGGGTGGAGTGGAGAGGGCGGGAGGGATGCAGAATGCGTCCTTCGGGGAATTTGTGAGGCGATTGGGGGCGGCTGGGGTGGTGGTTTATGATCCGGTGGCGGAGCTGATGAAGGAGGGCGGGGGGGGCGCGTATCTGAAGACGGACACGCATTGGTTGCCGGGGGCGATGGAGCGGGTGGCGGAGGGGATGGCGGCGGCGGCGCGGGCGGCGGTGGAGTTGCCGGGGGCGGAGGCTGGGCGGTTTCGGACGGTTAGTAAGACGGTGCGTGGGTCTGGGGATATTGCGCAGATGCTGAAGGTGAGGCCGGAGCGAGGTTATCCGGAGGAGGAAGTGGAGATCCGGCAGGTGATGGAAGGGAGTGAGATGTGGCGGTCGAGGGAGGATGCGGCGGTGCTGCTCCTGGGCGACAGTTTTGCGAATATTTATTCGCTAGGGGCGATGGGGTGGGGTGAATCGGCGGGGTTGGCGGAGCATTTCAGTGAGCGGCTGGGATTGCCGGTGGATGTGATCAGCCGGAATGACGAGGGGTCGCATGCGACGCGGGAGATGCTGGTGCAGGAACTTGGGCGCGGGCGGGACCGTTTGGCGGGGAAGCGGCTAGTGGTGTGGGAGTTTGCGGCGAGGGAGTTGGCGTCCGGGGATTGGAAGTTGCTGCCTTTGGAGGTGGGTGAGCGTCGGGATGCGGGGATGTATACGGTGCCTGGCGGGAGGGTGGTCAGGGTGCGGGGGGCGGTGCGGGCGGTATCGGCGGTGCCGCGGCCTGGATCGGTGCCATACAAGGATCACATCATGAGTGTGCGGGTGACGGATGTGGAGTCGGCGGATGATGCGGAGGCGAGGGGGAAGGATGTGATTGTGTTTGTGTGGAGCATGCGGGATCAGGTGCCGACGGCGGCGGCGAAGTGGCGTGAGGGGGAAGTGGTGGAGTTGCAGGTCAGGCCGTGGGGGGAGGTGTCGGGCGAGTATGAGGCGATCAACCGGAGTGAATTGGATGATGAGGAGGCGATGCTGGCGGATCCGGCGTGGGCGGTTGCGGAAGAGAAATGAACGAGAGAGGAGAAATCTGAATTTATGAACATGATGAGAGCAAATGGGTCGAGAGCCGGATTTGGTGTGGTGATGGCGTTAGTGGTGCAGGTGGTGATGGCGACGGCGGAGGAGCCGGCTGAGGCGTTTCGAGTGGCGACGGCGGCGCTGGCGGAGAAGGCTGGGAGTGCGATGACGGTGGCGGGTGCGGACGGGTGGTTGTTTCTGACGAACGAGTTGAGGCACACGGGCGCGGGGGAGTTCTGGGGTGAGGCGGCGAGGAAGGTGAGTCGGGCGGCGAAGCCAGAGGAGGCGGATCCGATGCCTGCGATTCTGGATTTCAAGCGGCAGCTGGATGCGCAGGGGATCGGGCTGCTGGTGGTGCCGGTGCCGCCGAAGGCGGTGGTGTATCCTGACAAGTCGGCGGGGATGAGCGGGTGGGTGGTGCCGGAGCGGGTGGACGGGGCGCTGGGGGAGTTTTACGGGGCGTTGCGGGCGAAGGGAGTGCGGGTGGTGGATCTGACGGAAGTGTTTCTGGCGGCGCGGGGGAAAGGAGGGGAGCCGTACTGCCGGCAGGACAGTCACTGGTCCGGGGCGGGTTGCGAGCTGGCGGCGGGGCAGTTGGCGGAGATGATCCGCAAGGATGGGTGGTACGGGGCGGTGGTGCGCGGGGAGTTTCAGAGCAAGGAGACGACGGTGACCTTGTCAGGAGATCTGAGGGAAGCGCTGGCGGAGGGGGAGCGACCGGAGCGGGAGAGTGTGAGATTGCGGGTGGTGTCCGGGAAGGACGGCAAGCCGGTGGTGCCGGAGAGGGGGAGTCCGGTGGTGCTGATGGGAGACAGTCACAACCTTGTGTTTCATGCCGGCGCGGACATGCATGCGACCGGGGCGGGGTTGCCGGACCAGCTGGCGCTGGAGTTAGGGTTTGCGGTTGATCTGGTGGCGGTGCGGGGATCCGGGGCGACCCCGGCGCGGATCAACCTGTATCGGAACGGGCGAGCGGATGCGGGTTATCTGAAGGGGAAGAAGTTGGTGATCTGGTGTTTTGCGGCGCGGGAGTTCACGGAGTCGCAGGGGTGGCGACTGGTGCCGGTGAGCAAGTGAGTTGCTGCGGTGGCCGAGTGTGGATCAGGTGAGTGGGGAGGAGAAGAACGGCTGGAGTTCGTGAGGGAAGTAGCGGAGGGCGTTGCGGACGGGGAGGGGGACACCGCCGCCGAGGGCGCAGAGACTGGTGAGTTCCATGGTGTCGAGGAGATCGCCGATGAGGTCGGGGTCGATGCGGAAGGAGGAATCGGAGCGGGCTTTGGCGAAGAGTTCCTTACCGCGGGTGCTGCCGAGGCGGCAGGGGAAGCATTTGCCGCAGGATTCGTCGGCGGTGAACTGGAAGAGGTGTTCGAGGTAGGCGATCATGGGCAAGGATTCGGGGATGCTGATGACGCCGGCGTGGCCGAGGAGGAAGCCTGCGGACTTGAAGGATTCGAAGTCGACGGTGAGCTGACTGACGAGATGGGTGGGGATGAGACCGCCGAGGGGGCCGCCGATGTGGACCGCTTTGACTGGGGAGCGGAAGCCGCCGGCGGCGGCGAAGACATCTGTTAGAAGAGTGCCCATGGGGACCTCGTAGATGCCTGGGCGAGTGAAGTGTGAGTCGAGGGAGAGGAGTTTGGGGCCGGAGCTGAGTGGGGTGCCGATGGCGGCGTAGGATTTGCCGCCGCGTGAGAGGATGGCGGGGAGGTTGGCGAAGGTTTCGACGTTGTTGACGATCGTGGGTTTGCGGAAGAGCCCCTGGATGGTGGGGAAGGGAGGGCGGACGCGGACCTCGGGGCGCTGGCCTTCGATGGAGGAGAGGAGGGCGGTTTCTTCGCCGCAGATGTAGGCGCCTGCGCCTTTGATGGTTTTGAGGGTGAACGAGAAGCCGGAGTTGGCGATGTTAGTGCCGAGGAGCCCGGCGTTCTGGAGGTCGGTGATGGCGGCGTTGATGGAGCGGATGGAGTCCGGGTATTCAGCGCGGATGTAGAGGATGCCTGTGGAAGCGCCTGCGAACCATCCGGCGGCGATCATGCCGATGAGGACGCTGTGGGGGCGTTGTTCCATGAGGTACATGTCGATGTAGGCACCTGGGTCGCCTTCGTCGGCGTTGCAGACGATGTATTTTTCCGGGCCCTTGGCTTCGCGGCAGGATTGCCATTTGAGGTGGACTGGGAAGCCAGCGCCGCCGCGGCCGCGGAGGCCGGAGGCTTTGAGTTCGGTGAGGAAGGCGTCGCGATCCGAGGTGAGGAGGGCGCGGAGCGGGGCGTATTCGGATTCGAGGTCCTTGAAGGGAGCGGTGAGGATGGGTTCCGGGAGGAGAGAGGCGACGGCGTAGGGGAGGGAGGAGTCGTCCGGAGCGTTGCCGGCGATGGTGTCGGCTAGTTGCTGGGGGGACAGGGCGGAGAAATTGCGGTCGTTGAGCTGGAAGGCAGCGCCGGAGTGGCAGTGGCCGAGACAGCAGATGTGGCCGATTTCGGATTCGGAGAAGGACGAGCGGAGCGAGTGGTGGAGGGCGTCCTGAGTGCCTGCGCAGAGACAGGCGGAGCCGTTGCAGACGAAGACCTTTTTGCCGGCGTTTTCCTTTTTGAGGAAGTCGTACGAGGAGACCGCGCCGAGCGTGACGGCGTCGCCGAAGACGGAGGATTGGGCGAGATTGCGGATGGTGTCCGGGTCTTCGGCGGTGCCGTTGGCATCGGCGGCGGCGACCATGCGTTCGAAGAGATTGCTGGCGATGCCCTGACGTGAGGAGAGGAAGCTGAGATTGCGGGACATGGGAGGAAGGGGGGAGAGAGCCGGGTGACGGTAGGTCGCCGGATGAGCGTGAGGATGGGTTAGGGGGATGGATCAGGGCCGCGAGATGAGGGCGCGGACGTAGAAGCGCGAGAGCGAGCCGAGGGGTTGGGAGGAGCGGAAGATCCGGTATTCGCGGGTGCCGTCGGTGGTGAGGCCGAGGTCGACGAGACCGTCTGAGGACCATGCGGCGAGGTTGTTGGAGGCCTGAGCGGAGAGCGTGACCCCGTCGGCGCTGCCGTTGCGCGGGATGCGGAAGAGGAGGTAGGTGCCGGGGGAGCCGCCGGGAGGTGTGACCGTTTCGGTGGAGGCGGAGGGGACGGCTCCGGGGCCCATGGCCCATTCTGCGAAGTCGGAATAGCCGTTATTGTCGGAGTCGGTGGTGCCGTCGGGAGGTGGAGGCGAGCTGTCGGCGCCGCCGGGGTTGCCGCGGGAGGTACCGGAGCTGCGCCAGTTTTGCGGGAGCGCGTGGTCCGGGTTGGTGGAGGGGGAATTGAGGACGAGGCTGAAGTCCGGGCCGCCGGGGTCGCGAGGGAGGCCGGCGAGCGGGGGCCATGGGGAGAAGGCCTGCCATGCGAGGGAGCGGAGGGTGGTAGCGCCGTCGTTGGCGGTGAGGGTGAGGATTTCGCCGTCGTTGCGGAGATTGCCGCTGGTCCATTCGGCGAGGATCTGGGAATCGCGGCCCTGGTAGCGGACGTTGAAGGCGGCGCGGTTTTCGACGAGGAGCCCGCGAGCGCCCGGCATGAGGATGCGTGAGGCGGCGGGGATGATGGCGAAGTTCATCTGGATGGCGTCGCTAATGGCGAGGCCTGAGAGGTCGACGGGAACGCTGCCGGTGTTGAGGAGTTCGATGAATTCGAAGTTGTTAGCGCCAACGGGGCCGAGGACGGCGATTTCCGCGGCGGAGGGAGGGGCCGGGTTGTACATGATCTCGCTGATGACGAGATTGGAGGTGGTGGCGGGTTCGGTGCCGACGGTGAATTCTGCGATGGAGAGCGGGCTCCATGAGGAACCGGCGCGGGTGCGGGCGCGGACGGTGCGGACGCCGGGGGTGTTGAGGGTGATGGGAGAGGTGGCCCACGAGACCGAACTGGCCTTGAGGCGCATGTCGAAGCGCATGTCGTTGATGGCGGTGGCGTTGGGGTTTCCGCTGGAGCCGTACTGGAACTGGTGGACCTCGATGGCGATGGTGTTGGTGCCTTGGACGAGGAGGGAGGTGGGGAGTTTGTAGGGGACGAAGGTGTTTTCGGCTTCGCCGTCGCCGACGCCGTCGAGGACCCCGTTGGTGCGGGAGGCGAAGTTGATGGCGACGGGGGCGTAGGGCATGTTGCAGCGGAGGGCTTCCTGGCCATTGATCCAGACGACGGCGCCGTCATCGGCGACGAGTTCCATGATGAGTTCGTAGACGGCGGCGGGGTCTGTGATGGAGAAGGTTTTGCGGAAGCAGGTGACCTGATTGGCTCCGTTGGCGGGGACGTTGGTGGTGAGGGTGGTGGCCATGCCGGTGTCGCCGTAGCCGATGGGGGAGTTGCCGGAGAGCCATGCGGAGTCATCGAAGGCCGGGGCGGTCCATGTGTTGAGGCCTTGAGCGGCTGGGTAGGCGGAGAGGGAAGCGGAGTAGCGCCATGGCTGGCCGTTGGCGATGAGGGTATTCATCGTGGTGGTGGTGGCGAGCTGGGTGGCGGCTGGGTCGGCGGCACCGGCGGCGGTGCGTGGGTCCGGGCCGTCGATGGTGTAGAGGACGGTGGAGTTGGCGAGACCGTCCTGATCGGCCATGGTGAGTTGCCAGCCTGTGGGGACATTGGCCTTGTAGGACTGGGCGCGGGTGAGGTGGCCGTGGAAGTTAGGCGGGCGCATTCTGACGAGACCGGCGCTGCCGTCCATGGAGAGGAATTCCATCCATTCGAGACGCTGGCGCATCCATTCGCGGAAGAATTCGACCTCGCTCTGGAAGGTCGGGCGGGAGGCCCAGTTGTTGGCGTTGGGCCAGTCGTAGCGTGCGAGGGGCTGGTTTTTGGAGAAGTGGCGTGAGGCTGGGGTGTCGAAGTCTGCGGAGCCGACGGGAGGTGAGGCCGGGCGGGAAGTGTTGCGGACCTCGCGGGCGTCATTGCCGCGGATCTGAGCGGAGAAAGTGTCGATCAGGGAGTTGATGTTAGGAGTGGAGAGGGCGGAGCGTCGTGCGGCCCAGTAGCGGTCCCATTGTTCGCGGACGTAGCCTGGGTCCTGGAGGAGACGAGGCCAGTAGGGGAGGTTGCCTCCGGAGAGGTGGGCGTAGTACCAACCGACGGGGTTTTCGCCGCCGAGGTAGTTGGCGTTGCCGCCTGCGAGGTTGTAGTCCCATGCTGGGCGCGCGGTGATTTTTCCGGCGCGGGTTTTGTGGAAGTAGGTGGAGATGCGGTAGCCGTCGATTTGTTTGAAGGCTTCGACCCAGAGGAGATTGTCTGCGAAGGAGGCTGGGTCGGCGAATCTGCGCCAGCCGAGGGCGGGGTCCTGCCAGTTGGCGGCGTAGAGGGATGTTTCGAAGCTCTGGACGTAGTTCTGGAGCCATGAGCGCTGGGAGGCGCTGGGGATATTTGGGTCGATGACCTCGTAGGTCTGGGCTCCCCAGCCGCCGCTGGTGGAGGTGGCGATGGTGTAGACTTGGGGTGGTTTGTCTTTTTTCCAGACGTAGCCGCCGGTGATGAGTGTGGGGTCGGTGACTTCCTCGTTGATCTTTTCGACATCGACGCGGGAGGAGCTTTGTTTGATTTTTTCGACGAGGAGGTAGATGCCGCGGTAGTCGGCGTAGGTCATGGAGTCAGCGCCCTGATTGAAGAAGACCTCGACGAGGCGTGAGCGCATGCCTGCGCCCTGACCGGCCCATTGGAACATGGAGTTGTAGACGACGGCGTTCCGCATGAGGGTTTCCTCGTTGTAGGGGCTGTAGAGGACCCAGTCGGAGTCAGCGGGCATGCCGAGCATGGGGAGGTCCTTGTCGGTGTCGTCGGATTTCCACCATTCGAGGGCGTAGGGGCGTTGAGGGAAGCCTGAGGAGGATTGGCCACGGACGTGGGTGCCTGAGGCGTTGGAGATGGCAGGGGTGTCGGCGAGACTGGCTTTGCCGGAGGTGGTGCCTTGGGCTGGGTCGAAGAGCATGCCCCATGTGAAGCGGTGGGGGCGAGCGCCGTTGGGGTCGGTGGCTGAGTCGACGGAGACCCCGAAGCTGTCGAGCATGAGGACGGGGAGGGAGGACTCGAAGGGTTTGCCGGAGTTGCGGTAGTTGGAGAGGTCGGCGGCGCGGAAGACGAGGCTGAGGGTTTTGGGTGGGCCGGGGATGGCTCCGTTGACGAAGATGGCGGCGCGGATGGCGAGGGAGCGGTTGGTGACGGCGATGGGAGCGGTGTAGAGCGTGCTGGTGGCGGTGGGGTTGGTGCCGTTGGAGGTGTAGCGGATTTGAGCGCCGGGGGTGGTGGGGGGCGCGATGACGACGGAGGTATTGGCGGTGATGAAGCCGCTTGTTAGTGGTGTGCCGGTGGTGCTGTTGAAGACGGGTTCTTCGATGACGACGGAGGAGCCGCGGGTGATGGGGGTGGTGGTGCCTGGGATGACGGTATTGGCGCGGCCCGGGGTTGGGTAGCTGAGGTAGCTGAGGGGGTCGAGAGCCGAGAGGAAGCCAGAGGGGATGTCGTCGACTTGGGGGCCGTAGGTGATTTCGCTTTTGATGGAGCCGTCTGGACGGACGAGAGCGAGGTAGCCGCCTTCACCGGCGAGGGTGAAGTTGGTGTGGGCGTGAGCGGCGTTGGTGCGGTTTTTGGCGGAGGCGAAGACGTAGGTGAAGGCGTTGGCGGCGAGGTTGATGGTTGGGAGCGGCCATTTTTTGGGAGTGGCGGGGTCGTTGGTGAGGAACCAGCCGGAGAGGGATTGGGCGGTGGGTTGGCCGTTGAAGATTTCGATCCAGTCCGGGTGGTCGCCGTCGTCGTCTTCGATGTTGGAGTTATTGCGGGCGAGGAATTCCCAGATGACTGGGCCGTTGGTGAAGAGAGGGTCGGGGGCGGTGGTGGTGACGAGGAGATTATCGATGGAGACGTCTGAGAGGCCGGTGTTGGAGGTGCGGCCGGAGAAGGCGAAGCGATTGCTGGCGGCGGGGATGAAGCCGGGGGTGGCGAGGTTCTGGCAGATGGTGATGCCGTTCCACGAGAGGTCGAGGCCCTGGGCGTCCCATGTGATGGTGACTGGGCGTGGGGTGGGGGTGCCTGCGGAGGAGTTGTCGATGATGAACGCTCCGGGGAAGTTGGACTGGGGGAAGTCGCCGATGCGGGAGCCGTTGGCGTAGACTTCGATGGCGCGGACTTCGCCGCCGTTGTCTTTGAGGTCCCAGCCGATGGTGAGACCGTTGGCCATGGCGAAGCCAGTTTCGCCGTTGCCGGCGTTGCCTGGGATGGCTCCGAAGTTGAAGGAGAAGCCCTCGCCGATGAGATTGGCGTCGGCGGTTGGGGCGGCGATGGAGAGGTCGAAGACGGCGGTGAAGGAGGAGACGACGCGGGAGGCGTCGATGACTGGGAGGAGGAGACGGGTGTTGGTGGAAGTGGTGCCGTCTGGGGGTGTGGCGGTGGAGAGGAGGAGGGCGTTGTTTTTGACGGCGATGATGGTGCTGTTGAAGAACCCGTTCACGATGCCGTAGACGGCGCTGTTGTCGGTGAAGGTGGCGGTGCCGTCCGGGAGCGTGTAGGTTTGCGGGGTACCGGTGGCAGGGAAGACGCCTGCGGCGGCTGGTTGGAGTGCGGCGAGAGCGAGCGCGGCGCAGAGGGAGACGGCTGGGAGCAGTTTCATGGTTTGGCGGAGGGGGGGAGCCAGAAAGGGGGGGAGTGTGGTGGATTACACACTATGCAGACGGCGTGGAAAAGCTAAATCAGGGGGCGGTGGAGAAACCCTGAAGCACGCACGAATCATGGAACTTGAGCTGACCGACCTGCATCTGCCGTTGAGGCATCCGTTTACGATCACGCATGGCACGACGACGGTGCAGCACAACGTGCTGGTGGGGTTGAGCGAAGGGGGGGTGACTGGGTATGGGGAGGCGGCGCCGTCGCGGGCGTATCATCTGACGCCGGCGCTGATCCGGGAGTCGCTGGAGCGGGTGCGTGGGTTTTTGTCGGGTTACCGGATGACGACGCCGGAGAGGCTGTGGGACGATGTTTTTCCGTTACTGGCGGACAACCGGTTTGCGTTGTGTGCCCTGGACGAAGCGGCGCATGATTTGTGGGGGAAGCGGGAGGGGCAGCCGGTGTGGAAGCTGTGGGGGTTGCGGCTGGAGGGGCTGCCGGTGAGCAATTACACGATCGGGATTGATACGATTGAGCGGATGGTGGCGAAGATGGAGGAGTTTGCGGGGTGGCCGGTGTATAAAATAAAGCTAGGGACGGCGGAAGATCTGGAGATTGTGAGGGAATTGCGGCGGCATACGGGTGCGGTGTTCCGGATTGATGCGAACACCGCGTGGAGTGTGGAGCAGACACTGGCGTACGGGCCGGAGCTGAAGGAGTTGGGGGTGGAGTTCATCGAGCAGCCATTGCCGAGGGATGACTGGGAGGGGATGAAGCGGGTGAAGGCGGGGAGTGTGCTGCCGGTGATGGCGGATGAGAGTTGTCAGACGGAAGAGGATGTGGGGCGGTGTGCGGGATGTTTTGACGGGATCAACATCAAGCTGACGAAGGCCGGGGGGATGACGGCGGCGCGGCGGATGATTGCGGAGGCGAGGCGGCTGGAATTGAAGGTGATGGTGGGGTGCATGAACGAGAGCAGCGTGGGGATTTCGGCGATTGGTCAGCTGCTGCCGCTGCTGGACTATGTGGACATGGACGGGTCGGTGCTGATTGCGCGGGACATTGCGGACGGCGTGAGACTGGAGAAGGGCGTGGCGGTGTTTCCGGATGTGCCGGGGAATGGAGTGACGCTGCTAGGGTGAGACTGGCGAGGGAAAAGAAACGGGCGGGTCCGGAATTGCACCGGACCCGCCCGCGGGTGGTTGAGGGGATCGGAGGACTGGTTATTTCTTAGCGGTCCACGCGACGCAGTTGAGGAGGAGCTGCTGGTACTGGGCGAGCTCGTGGGCTTTGCCGTCGTGGCCGAGGGTGAGGCCGGCGATACGGGTTTTGGGGTGTTTCACGACGAAGACCTGGGGGTAGTCACCGGCGCGTTGCGTGCTGGTGGCGGAGGCGAGGATTTCGATGGGTGTGCCGGCGGGGTCTGGCTGGTAGTAGTAGAGCTCGTCGGTGATGGAGAAGCTGGTGTTGACGCCTTTGAGGAGCGGGTGGTCCGGCTTGGAGATATTGACTTTGAATTCGCCGAAGCGGTCGTGGCCGCGGCTGCCGCCGCCGGCGATGGTTTTGTTGTATTCGGCCCAGTCGCCCCAGTTGTACCAGAGGCCTGGGTGGAGGATGACGAGGCCTTTGCCTGAGTCGACGAATTTTGTCAGGCTATCGCGGAAGGCGATGGAGCTGAAGCTGCCGTGATTGGCGCTGAGGACGGCGGCGTCGACGTTGGCGAGTTCCTTGGCGGCGACGGCGGCGTCTTCGGTGTAGTTGACCGAGTAGCCGGCGGCGATGAGGACCTTGGTGTCGTATTCATTGAACCACTTCTGGTAGTCGTGGGAGGAACCACCTCCGATGAGGAGGATTTTGGTACCGGGTTTCCATTCGAGCGCTGCGGATTTCTTTTCCGGGGCTGGAGCCGGGGCGGCTTCGGCTGGTTTGTCGGAGAGTTCCGCGGTGATGGCGACGACGGTTGGGGCGGCGGAGAAGCCGACCGATTCGAGCGTGATGCGTTCGATGTCCTGGGCGGTGCTGAGGGCCTTGGTGAACCAGCGGACCTGATGGTCCCTGACAAGACCGGGGGCGTATTTGGAGCCCGGGACATCGATGCGGCCGATGTAGTCGGAGAATTCGACGCCGTTTTTGCAGACGAAGGATTCGCGCTGACCTTGAGTGGTGTGGACCGTGATTTTGAGGACAGGTGATTCCTCGCGGCCTGGTTGCCATCCCCAGCCGGTGACCCCGCCGAGGAAGTGGATTCTGTTGGCTTTGAAGCCACCGACCTTGATGTCGACCTTAGCGGGGAGACCGCCGGCGAAGGTGCCTTCGGGGCCGCCTTTGAGGACGACGA